>CAJOQI010000103.1 GCA_905236895.1 uncultured Peptostreptococcaceae bacterium
AAGCACAAGTCCAGCAATGTGGACGGAGATGTTTACGGCACCGGAGTCCATTCCTTTACTCACAATGCTGATTATCAGGTTGTGGTAAGCAGAGATTATCTTTCCCACGAAGACAAGGTTCTGCTGGTTGATGATTTTCTTGCCAACGGCAGATGCCGCGGGAATGAATCTGGCGGTAAAGGAACTCTATAAGATGCTTCCCTATGTGGTTACCATCATTGTTCTCATTATCACCAGCATGAGAAACAAGAGAGAGAACCAGCCACCCGAGAGTTTGGGCCTACCCTATTTCCGAGAAGAGCGATAATCTCGTAAGGGATAGAGAAGTCTCTGGAGAAACGAGGATTCTCAAACAAGAGATAGTTTCCGAAAGGAGAACAAAATGGATAATAAGAAAGCTCAAGATGTTATCCGGGAAATCAACAACGTCATTTTCGGCAAGGAGAGAGAAGTCAGAGAAGTAATGCTGTCCATTTTAGCCGGCGGTCACATTCTTTTGGAGGACATCCCCGGGGTTGGAAAGACATCCCTGGCGGTGGCATTTTCCAATGCCATGACCTTGGAGCATAAGAGAATCCAATTTACCCCGGACCTTATGCCTATGGATTTAACCGGCTTTTCCGTCTATCAAAAAGAAACGGAAAAGTTTATCTTCTATCGAGGAAGCGTCTTCTGCAATCTTCTCTTAGCTGACGAAATCAACAGAGCCTCCCCCAAGACCCAGTCCGCTCTTCTTGAGGTAATGGAAGAGGAGCAGGTTACGGTTGAAGGTGTTACCAGAAAGGTTCCCAAACCCTTTATAGTTATCGCCACCCAGAATCCGGCGGGGAGCGTGGGAACCCAGCTTCTTCCCGAGGCTCAGGTGGACAGATTTATGATTTCAACTTCCCTTGGTTATCCGGACTATGAAAGCGAGCTTCAGCTGGCTCGTGTTCAGGACGGTCGCGATAGGATGGCAGAGATCCGGGCAATTATTGATGCCCCGGAGCTTCTTGCCATGAGAGAGGAAGTCAATTCCGTATATATCCACGATGTGGTTTACAGATATCTTTTGAATCTGGTTACCGCAACCAGAGATCATCATCATTTGGACCGAGGAGGAAGCCCCAGAGCTACCATCTCTTTGGTTCGCATGTCAAAGGCGGCAGCCTGGCTGGCAGGAAGAGACTATGTGATTCCTGCAGATGTTACGGAGCAATTTCCCTTTGTTATGGCTCATAGACTCATGCTTAACCAGCAAGCGAGAGTTGCGGGAGTAGACAGAGAAGACATCATAGTTGATGTAATTGAATCCGTATCGAGACCTGATATCGCTCAGGATTATCAGGATAAAACTCAGGGACTTGGTCTATGAACCTCCTCTTCTATCTGATCATTCTTCTTGCAACGGGATTCGTTGCGGGAATCTTCAGATACCATGCATTGATTATTCTATTTATAGCCGAGATTCTGCTGGCGGTCTTTATGTTGCTTCAGCTTCTCCTTTCATCTATCACCCTTAAGGTTAAACTTCAAGGCGAAGGATGGGTGGTGGATAAAGGCAAGACGGGCCAAGGCATTATTTCAGTTAAGAAAGGCTTTCTCTTTCCCATCAACAATTTCGGGCTAAAGGGCTTCACAGCCTATAAGGATGGTCGCCAGCGCAACGCCTTCTCTTTGGAAGACGGCCTGGATGAAAAGACCACCAATATATCTTTCCCCATTTCCGGGGATTATGCGGGATTAAAAACTTTTTCCCTTTCACGGATGTCCCTGTCGGATATTCTTTCCCTTTTCTTTTTTTCAAGGAGACTAAACAAAAAGACCACCATTTCCGTTCTCCCCTTACGAAGGGCAATGAATGTGGAGTTTAGCAATGCCACCATGGCTTTGATTGAAAGCAATCGCCAGCTTAACGAACCCACCCAGAGCAGAGACGAATTCCGTCAGGTAAGAGAGTATGCCTACGGAGACGCCTGGCGAGATGTGGATTGGCATAAGAGCGCAAAGGCGGATAAGCTGATGGTTCGGGAATACGAGCGAGAGGCCGAGGCCTTTGTTGATTTGGAATTGGACGGACGTGGGTATCACTCCGCGGGAACGGAAGTCTTGGACGGATACTACGAAATTCTATCCGCCCTTCTCCGGGGCTTTATAGATTCGGGAATTTCCTTTAGGATTACCCGTTTAACGGAGGGCGGCCTTCACAGAGCACAGAATATCATTCGAAGCGAAGAAGACGTGGACGCCTTCTTTATCGATTTATACAGCAGCGGAATCTACGATCCGGATTATTCAAAGGCGGAAGATAAATCCCCCCGAGCAACACCAAAGGATTGTTTGAGATTGGATTTGAACTGCAGGCTGACACTGGGGAAGAAGCTCCTTTATTCCTTTAATAGGGATAATCCGGAGGAAGACATTGAGTCTCGGCTAATAGTTATTTAATAGGCGGTAATGCGGTGAAGCCGCAATGGAAACGCAGTAGAGAAAAAGTTTATGGCAAGAGTTCTGGAAAGCAGGTATCGAAGGAAAAACCTGACGGGTCAAAAAGACGACAACGAAAGACTGTCCCCGAGTCTCGTCCTTGAGGATATCTTTAGGTTGCTCTTTCTTTTGTCCGGTCTTTTTGGAATTCTTACGGTCCTTCACAGTTTCCCCGGCCTCGAGTTTGACATAAAGAAGATTATCATATATAGCGGTGCTCTTATTGCCATAATGTTCATCTCCCACCGAATCCACGGAGGACTTTTTGCTCTTACCACGGCAATCGCTCTTTCTACTCTGGTCTATAAGATTCATTCGGCGAAAGAGCTTTTGGATGAGCAAATCCAAAGCCTTTACGATTGGTTTATGGCAATCGACCAAAACCCGGGGGATCTGACCACCCTATTCCTTTATGGGGCTTTGATTGTGGGGCTCCTCATCTTTGCTATGGATATTGGAATGAGGTTCCATCTTCTTTCGTATATTTTGATTTCCGTAGCCTTCCTTCTTCCGTCTCTTTTCGGATCAAAGCTTACCTGGACCGAAATACTTTTGATGGGGGCATTCCAGTTTTTCTTCTTTGCCGATGCAAAGACCGCACGAAGCAGAAAGCCCGGATTCCAAAGTTCCGAGAAACGAGGGGTTATCGCATTTAAGAGCGGTATCCTGGCGGTGGCTTTATTCGGCCTTGCCCTTTTGATTGCAAATCCTTTGGCCAAGGTCTACGAGGACCGGATTTACGAGACTACTTTAACTCTCGAGGAGAAGCTGGAGGATGCCTTTGATGCAAGCTTCTCCAGCGACGAAGGAATAATAAACCGAGGAAGCAATTATCATACCGGAGAATTGGTTTTCAACGCTGCAACCTTTAGAGAGCCCCGGGAGTCCATCTATTTAATCAAGTACAGAGGCGGAACCTATGAAAACAGTCGTTGGAACGGCATTGATGAAGAGGATTTTATGACCAGCACCGCATCCTACTATTCCATGGATCTTCAGGAAGTTCAGAGCCTCTTCAACACCCTCTATTTCCAATGGAATTACGTGGGGGTTTCCGGAGTTGACAGTAACGTAAGGCAGCTCTCCATCTATTCGCCGGAGCTTAAATACGTTGCCATGCGTCCCTATTACGCCATTCGCCCCGAGACTTCAACCCAGGATGATGCGGGGAACTATTCTTCTCTCTATTATTATTACGAGGGAAGGGAATTGACGGAGTTTCCTGATGATGCCGAAAAGAGCTGGGCAGGTATGTCGGATTTCGCCAATCTCTACGGAGACTATGCCTACTCCCGCTATACGGAATATCCCGAGAGACAGCTGGTCAATTTGGAGGCTTTGGTGAAGGAGACTCCCTTGAGCGACTTAAACGAGGTTACTTCCTTCATAATCTATACCTTGGGTAGCAAGGCAAAGTATACGATTAAGCCGGGCATGGCACCCTTTAACAGGGATATTGTGGAGCATTTTCTGTTTAATAGCGGACTGGGCTATTGTCAGCACTATGCCAGTACCGCAACTCTTATGTATAGGATGTACGGAATTCCGGCCCGCTATGTTACGGGGTTCAGGCTGGATCCGGATGATTATACTTTAAGGGACGCTGCGGAGGTATTGCCTTTAGCCTCTTCTGCAGAGAGCGGGGAGAATGGGGAGTACGAAGAAGCCGAGGATTCCGGAGATTCCATGGTTTATTATGCCGAGATTCCCGACAGCGCAGCCCACGCCTGGGTCGAAATATTCATCAAAGGCTATGGCTGGGTCCCCGTGGAAGTCACCCCTTCCACTACAGGAAAATTCTATCCCACCTATCCCGGATTCAATGCAGGTATTATGGCTCAGATTCAGGAAGCCCACGGATGGGTTACGGATCCTGGGGAATCTATAGTTGAAGAGGTTATTTCGGAAGAAATTATTCCGGCTGCCGAAACCGTTGAAGAAGAAGCCTCTGAGGAAAGCCCCGGTGAAACGGCCCCCGTGGAAACATTCCCGGAAGAACCTCAGCAGGATCAGTTTGTGGAACCCTTCCCGGAACTGATTCCCGAGGCCACCATCATTGAGGATCAAAGCCCTGCTTCTCCGGAAAACACTTCGGATATATTAAGGGAATTGGGACGTTTCTTTAAGAAGCTCTTACTGTTGGCAGCGGCCATAGGATTTTTTCCATTGATTATGTTCCTTTATAGACGATATAGTTTGGGGAAAAACGAGAATGCAGATGTTAAGGTGCTTTTCCAGAAGCTTTTATCCATGCTGAAGGATTGCGGATTGGAATTGCCCGATAGGATGGATGATCCTTCAATACCTGAAAAGATTTCCTCTTTCCTCACTTCTCAGGAGGGTTATTCCCCAATCACAGAGGATCAAGCCCGGGATATTCAGGAAATAGTTACGGGGGCCACCTTCTCAAATAGACCGGTTTCAAATGAAAATAGGTCATATGTATATAATCTTTATATGGATTGCGCCAAGAAACTATATGACGAGCAAAGCTGGTTCAAGCAGTTGATATTCCGGTATATTAAGGTTTATCTGTAGTATAATTAAGTTATACTTATTATTAGTATATAAATTATAAGCTATTCTTTTATATGGATTTATATATAAGTCTTGCCAAGGTTAACCTGAGGTTTATATTAGCGTTAATAGATATAGAGCTTTGCTTACCGTAGTCTCTATGGGGAATTTCACCAAAGCAGCAGAAGTCCTGGATTGTTCCCAGTCTACTGTCAGCCAGGCCATAATGGCTCTGGAAAAGGAGCTGGATTGCAGAATTCTTAAACGGAGTAAAGGGAAAACCGAGCTTACTCCTGAAGGGAAAACTCTTTTCCCCTTTATAGAGAAGCTTTGCCTGGACTATGAGAATATGATTAGCGTATCCTCATCTTCCTTTAAGAGAGGAGATAGGGGGCTAAAAACTGAGATTCTCTTTGATGTTCCCCTTTATCTAATAACCAGAGATTTGGAGACCGTTTCTCTAACCGGCCAAGCCCTCATATCTATGCTTAGGAGAGTTTTTGGAAAAAAATCCCCTTACATTCCTTAGCAACGGCCTTTTTACCTTAACAAATGCCTTTTTACCTTGACTTTGCTATGGTAAAGGACTATAGTAGTTCCATGCTTATATTTGATTTTCTTGAGAAAAACGCTCGGGAATACCCCGACGACATAGCCCTGGTGGAAATCAATCCGGCGGCAAATGCCAAGCCCATGACCACCTGGAAGGAATACGCTTTGATGGAGCCCAATAAGGGCGGCCCCTATAGACAGGAAATCACCTGGCGCGTATTCAATGAAAAATCCAACCGCGTAGCCAACGCACTTCTTGCTCGTGGGGTAATGCCCGGAGAGAAGGTTGGAATTCTTTTGATGAACTGTCTGGACTGGCTTCCAATCTATTTCGGAATACTTAAAACCGGCGCCATGGCAGTTCCTCTTAATTACCGCTACGACTCCAACGAAATCGATTATTGCGTCAAGCTGGCGGATATCGACATTTTGCTCTTCGGTCCTGAATTCAGGGGACGTATCGAGGAGATTTTGGATTCTCTTTCGGAGCACCGACTTCTTTACTATATCGGAAGCGACTGTCCCGATTATGCGGAAAACTTTATCGTAGAGACCAGCAATTATCCCAGCATTTCTCCGGATATCGAGATTTCTGAGGATGATTATGCAGCAATATATTTCTCTTCGGGAACCACAGGATTCCCCAAGGCCATTCTTCATAAGCACAGCTCTCTGGTACACTCTGCTTTGGCTGAGCAGAATCACCACCGTCAGGAAAAAGATGATGTTTTCCTTTGCATTCCTCCTCTCTATCATACGGGAGCAAAGATGCACTGGTTCGGTTCCTTGGTTTCAGGGGGAAAGGGAGTACTTCTTCGCGGAACCTCTCCCGACGATATTCTAACCGCTGCTTCTGAAGAGGGATGCACCATTGTTTGGCTTTTGGTTCCATGGGCCCAGGATATTCTTGACGCCCTGGATAGGGGGGATCTTAAGATTTCCGATTATAAATTGGATCAGTGGAGGCTTATGCATATAGGTGCTCAGCCTGTGCCGCCTTCAATGATTAGACATTGGAAGGATTATTTCCCCAACCATCAATACGATACCAACTACGGACTTTCCGAGTCCCTTGGCCCCGGCTGCGTTCACCTTGGTCTAGAGAACATCAACAAAGTCGGCGCAATCGGAATCCCGGGCTACGGCTGGGAAGCCATGGTTGTGGACGAAGAAAAAAATCCCGTTGAACCGGGTGGCGTAGGGGAGTTGGCTGTTAAGGGTCCCGCGGTCATGCTTTGTTATTACAAGGATGAAGAGGCAACAAAGGAAGTTCTCTCCGAAGACGGTTGGCTCTATACCGGAGATATGGCAAAGCAAGACAAGGACGGTTTCTTTTATCTGGTGGATCGTAAGAAAGACGTTATCATTTCCGGCGGAGAGAATATCTACCCCGTTCAGATTGAGGACTTCCTCCACGAGATGGAAGAAATCAAAGACGTTGCGGTTATCGGTCTTCCCGACAAACGTCTTGGAGAGATTTCCGCAGCTATTATAGAAGTTAAGCCGGAATGCTCTTTGACCGAAAGAGACATTTATGAATTCTGCCAGGAGCTCCCAAGGTATAAGAGACCTGCAAGGATTATCTTTGCCCCGGTGCCCAGAAATGCAACGGGCAAAATCGAAAAACCTCTGCTTCGCGAACGCTACGGCGGAGCATTCCTGGTTGCCGCCGAGACGGAAACGGTTTAAGAGGCGCAGGTGCATCACACAATCAAACAAAACAAATCGGTACCCTATGGTCAATAATCTGACACAGGTACCGATTTTTCTTTGCTTTGTTATTTAGTATTGCCAAATGATTTTCGATTAATTAATGCTGGCCGGTGGAGGAATCGAATTCGATTTCCAATTTGTAGTCCGGTGCAACGGAAGAAACCAGCGGCTGAAAAGTGTCCCAGGTTTTCATCTTTGCGAATTCATCCGCCTGCTTCATATACTTGTCCTCGCTGAGAATCTCCGTCATGCCTTCCATTACTTCCTTCTCAATCTGGGTCTGTTGCTCTGCGGTGAGAGTAAGATCAAAGATTGCAAACATACCAAGCTCCGTGTCCTCGAACTCGATTTTATCGTAGTCCGGATTCACGGTTTTTAGATTGGCATGGGGGACGGTGATGGTTACTGTTTTCTTGTCATTATCAACCTCAATATTGTCAACGCTTATATCGTTTAAGTCCACCGTATAGATTCCCGTGCCGTGGTAGGTTACGTTCTTGGTCTTCATAAATATAGCCAGATCACCAAGGCCGGAGTGGGTGATGGTTGTGGTAAGCTGCATGGGCTCCTCCATTACAATCAGCTCCTGCTTTTCCTCGGCCTTGCCCAGCACTGCATCTTGGAAGTCTATGGCCGTATATCCTGTAAAATGCTCCTCGATAATCTGAGCGGTCTCGCTTTCCGTATGGGTTGGTGCCGTTGGCTTAAGCATGCCAATAAAATCCGGCTTAAAAAGAAAAACGGATAGGGCGATTCCTCCAATGAGGCCAATTAAGATTCCGGATAGGAATCCGCCGCCTCTTTTAACCTTTACTACGGTTGCCTTTTCTTCGGACATTCTTTTTCTTCCTTTCCTTTGGTCTTTCCAATGATACCACTGTTGAACTGCTTAAACAAGAATGTTAGAATTATCCTGCGTAAAGCAATTTAATTCCGAAAGAAGGTAGCCTTATGTATAAGCAAGCAATTCGTCCCGCATGGGTTGAAATAAATCTAAAGAATCTGGATTACAATATCAAACACATTAAAGAAAAAGCTCCCGGACGCCAGATCATCGGAGTCATCAAAGCCGACGCCTACGGCCACGGCGCAATTAAATGCGCGGAGGTTTTGAGGGAGAACGGGGTTGATACCTTTGCTGTTGCAACTCTTCAGGAAGCAATTGAGTTAAGGGATGCGGGCGCAACGGAAAAAATAATCATCCTTGGACTTACTCCGGATATGTATGCCGATGTGCTGGTTGAATATGGACTCACTCCCGTGGTCTGCAGCATAGATAACGCCAAGGCAATCAGCGTGGAAGCCGTTGTTGCAGGGAAGGTGGTTTCCGCTTTGATCGCCGTTGATACGGGCATGGGTAGAATCGGGTATCTGACCGACGAGGTGGACTCCGCCATCAAAGAAATCAAAGAGATGACCTATCTCCCTGGATTCCGCATCGAAGGTCTCTTCTCACATATGGCTACTGCCGATGCAAGGGACAAAACATTTGCCCACGAGCAGGAATCCAAATTCAATAATTTCTATATGGCTTTAACCAGAGCAGGGATCAATCTTCCTTATAGAACCTTGGCAAACAGCGCTTCGATTATGGAACTTCCCACGGTGCTCTTTGATGCGGTAAGGCCGGGAATCATTCTCTACGGCTGCTATCCCTCCGACGAGGTGGATCCCATGCAGCTTTCAATCAAGCCTGTAATGTCCGTAAAGGCCAACATCGTTCATCTTAAGGATGTGCCCGAAAGATTTTCCGTTGGTTACGGTCGCAAGTATATCACCGAGAAGCCTTCCAGAATTGCAACCCTTGCCCTTGGTTATGCGGACGGACTTCCGAGACCATATTCAGCCAAGGCAAAGGTAATCGTCAACGGAGTTCTCTGTCCCGTGGCCGGAAACATCTGCATGGACCAGGTAATGGTGGATGTATCCGCTGTTCCAAATGTGAAAGTAGGTGATCAGGCCATTCTCATGGGAAGCGACGGACATATTTCCATCACCGCCGACGACATTGCCAAAGCCACCGATACAATAAGTTATGAAATCTGCTGTGCCTTTGGACAGAGACTGCCGAAGGTTTATCTGAAATAAAGAAAAACCGGCTCATAAGAGTCGGTTTTTTGTTGCTTAAATATGTTTGTTCCTCTTACTGCCCATCAAAGGGATTGCTGTAATCCGTTTGCTGCCATTCAGGATTGGTTGCTGCCTGTGATGCTTGCTGCCATTGGCTGTTTGCTTCTGCCTGAGCCGTTTGCTGCCATTCAGGGTTAGTAGCACTGGCAGAGTTTGCATTAGCCGCATTTGCCGTTTGATTCCAGCCGCCCTGGTATCCATCGTAGGTGAAGGTTGGGGTCTGAAGTGCCTGCGTTGTCATTCCCTGAGGTGCCATAGACTGCTGATTCATTCCTTGCTGATTCATTCCCTGCTGACCGGTTATACCGTAATTTCCATTGGCCATTGCGGGAGAGTTCTTCTTTCCTTTGCCGAAGAAGAATCCACCCAGAGCTGAGAGCAGCATAACAAGTCCTATAAGAGTGCAAAGTATTGGAACCAACAGCGCCATCCATCTGGATTCAGCTCCGCTGATTGTATAGTATCTGACCTCGTATTCAGCAGGGGTTACACCAATATCCTGCAGCGCTTCGTCATAATAGGAATAGAGTTCGCCGGTTAATCTCTCCATCTTTCCAGCCAAGCGAATCGGTGTTTCCGGGAAGTCTTCGGTTTCATAATTAATATAAGCCCAAACTTCCTCTTCCTGAGCATCGAACTGACTGCTCATTTTTTTGGGAGCGGTGACGGCCATAAAGGATCCGTCATCCAGCCATACCACGTAGTGATTGTCCGTTCCCGTTGGAATTAAGTTAACGGTGTGATTGGTCTCTGCGAACTTTCCCAAATTGCCGTAGATGTCGATTGAAAGATATTTATCCTCGTAGTCGGACAGGTCCTCATTGTTGAATAGCATTTCGTTGACCTCTCCCTCGGTTTTTCCACCTACCAGATATGAACTATCCGTAACGAAGGTGGCTACCCCGACGACTATAAGAATTAGCCCTAATATAGTCAGCAATATTTTACTTATTACACTCTTTCCTTTTGACATCTTTATTTTTTTCTTCTCTTCTTTGCTGCAAGTGCGTGAGCCGCAAGGCCCTCTCCTTGGGCCAGCCTCTCCGTCAAGGAGGACAACTTGATTGCTCCGTCTTCAGTCATTTTTTGATAGGTGCAGGTTTTAAGGAAAGTTCCAACAAAGAGACCCCCCGTATATCTGGCGGCTCTTGCCGTGGGCAGGGTGTGATTGGTTCCCGAAGAATAATCTCCGAAGACCTCCGCCGCATTTTCTCCCATGAATAGAGAGCCATAGTTTTTGAGCCTTGATGCCAGTTCTTCAGCCAAGACATCGCTCTTCACGTTTATCTCCAAATGCTCGGGAGCGTAGCCGTTGGCATAGTCAATGGCTTCCTCCCAGCTCTCCGCCAGTAGAATCTCTCCCTGGCTTTCCCAAGATATCCGGGCTATATCCGCGGTGTCCAAAGTTTTAAGTTCCTCATCCACCGCCTTTGCTACCGCCTGACCAAAATCCTCATCCAAGGTAATAAGTATTCCCTTGGCGTTAGGAGCGTGCTCCGACTGGGCCAGCAAATCCGCCGCTACGGTTTTCGCATCACCGGTTCCGTCAGCCAGCACCATTACTTCGCTGGGTCCCGCAACAAAGTCGATTCCCACTTGTCCGTAGCATTGACGCTTTGCTTCGGCTACGAATTGGTTGCCCGGACCAACTATCATGTCCACCGGTTTGATGCTTTCCGTTCCGTAGGCAAAGGCACCGATTGCCTGGGCTCCACCCAGAGCATAGATTTCGTCTGCTCCGGCCACGCTCATTGCAACCAAGGTTCTGTCATCTATCTCTCCGCTTCCCTTCTCGGTAGGTGAAGCAGCGCAAACCCTCTTTACTCCCGCAACCTTAGCAGGAATTACCAGCATAAGGGCGGTGGAATAGAGGGGATAGTTTCCTCCGGGCACATAGCAAAGAGCGCTGTCAACGGGAATGATCTTATGACCGAGGGTAACTCCCTCCATGGGAGCGAAGTCCTTCAGTTCTCCTATGGTTTCTCTCTGAGCTTCCGCAAAGGCTTTTATATTCTTTGCCGCTTCCTTAATATCCGACAGTTCTTCAGCTGTGATCTTCTCATAGGCCAGATCGATTTCCTCTTGGCTTACCAGGAAGCTTTCCCTGGTTGACCCATCGAATTTCTCACTATAAAACCGGAGAGCTTGGTCTCCTTGTTCAATTACCTTTTCTATTATGTCTTCAACGGCAGCGCGGGTTTCTCTATCTACCGCAGTTTGCCTTTCCTTGGATGGTTTTATAGTTTTCAATCGTTACCTCTCTGTTTTAAACACTAATTAAATTGGCATTTTGGACAAACTCACATTCCTCCTGGGAGTTTTCTTAAAAAAGTCCTTTTTTCCATGGAAAATCGTCTTATTTTTCTAATTTTCCCATCTGCATGGGGAAAAATGTTTTTATCAGCCTTTTCCCATGGGTTTTTGCTTTAATTCTTCTATTTTCCCTTAAATGCTTTTTTTCTATAAAAAACTACAGGGCCATTTTATAAATTGCAAGCATGTCCTCTTCGTGAAGAACCTTTGCTGAACCAACAGCTCCGCCGGTTGCTCTGGCGCAGCCCTTGGCCATTTCCACAGTCTGTTCCTCAGTGGGCTGAATTCCCAGCTCCGTCATATTGGTTGGCATATCAATGCTGCGATAGAAATCTTCTACCCGCTTGATTCCTTCCAAAATAATTTCTTCATCTGTCATGGAGGCGGAGTCGGTTACTCCCATTACGTTCTTTGAGAATTTCAGGAATCTCTCGGGAACTTCCTTATATACATAGCGAGCCCAGCTTGGCCAAATGGCAGCAAGGCCTGCTCCGTGGGTTACGTCGAACATGCCGCCCATTTCGTGCTCCAGTCTATGAGAAGCAAAGTCATTGCCTCCGTTTCCGCAACCTGTCAGTCCGTTGTGGGAAAGGCTATTTGCCCACATTACTTCTGCTCTTGCTTCGTAGTTGTTGGGGTCCTTGTGAAGGATTTTTGCTTTCTCCATTACGGTGCGCATAAGTCCTTCGGCCAACGCATCGGTAAGATCCATATTTCCACCCTTGGTGAAATATCTTTCCATGGTATGCATCATAATATCAACGCATCCGGACATGGTCTGATAGTCGGGAAGGGTCAAGGTAAGTTCCGGATCCATGATGGCGAATTTTGCTCTGCAAAGATCGCTGTTATATCCTCTCTTCTCTCCCGTCTTTTCGTTGGTGATTACGCTGCTGTCGCTCATTTCGCTTCCTGCGGCTGCTATGGTTACAATCGCGCCGAGAGGAAAGCTTCCCTTGGATTGACGGGTATGAGCATAGAGGTCCCAAACATTGTATTCGGGTTCTGCCAAGGCGTAGGCGATGGCCTTTGCGGAATCGATAGTTGATCCTCCTCCCACAGGAAGCAGGAAGTCTATATTGTTATCCTTACAAAGTTCAATTCCTTCATAGACTTTTGATAGGTGTGGGTTAGGAACAACGCCGCCCAATTCCATGTGGAAGATTCCCGCATCATCCAGAGTTCTCTTAACTCTTTCGATAAGGCCGGATCTAACAGCGCTTTGTCCGCCGTAGTGAATAAGGACTCTCGTTCCTCCGTATTTCTTGATTAACTCAGGTGCCATTTCCACTGTGCCTCTGCCAAAGGCAACCTCTGTGGGTGTGTAGTACTTGAAATTAAACATTTCTTCCTCCTGATTGTTTTATTTATTTTGCAAAGTATGCCTTTGCGATTTCCGAACCAACGGCAGCATTGTTAAATACAAGTTTGATATTTGCTGCCAGGGAGTCTCCTCCCGTTATCTCCGCAACCTTGGCAAGAAGGAATGGTGTGCATTCCTTTCCCTTGATTCCATTTTCGTCCATCTCCGCAAGAGCCTCGTCGATTACTTTGTTGATGGCCGCAGGATCCATGGAGTCTTCCTCCGGGATGGGGTTGGTGATTAGCACGCCCCCGTCCAAACCCAATTCTCTCTTGGCTTTGATGATGGCTGCGGTTTCTTCCGGGCTATCAACTCTTGCGTCAA
This sequence comes from uncultured Peptostreptococcaceae bacterium, assembly GCA_905236895.1. Classification (GTDB taxonomy): domain Bacteria; phylum Bacillota; class Clostridia; order Peptostreptococcales; family Anaerovoracaceae; genus Eubacterium_B. The sequence goes on from CAJOQI010000103.1 coordinate 13,379, forward strand.
CTCCAAGGCCTGAGTATCTGGTATAGAAGGCAGGCAGCTCGTCGGTGCCGTAGCCCAGAACGGGAACACCCTTTGTTTCCAACACTTCCAAGGTCTTGGGCAGGTCCAGTATTGCCTTTGCTCCTGCGCAGATTACGGTGACGTTGGTTCTTGCCAGCTCTTCCAGGTCTGCGGAAACGTCAAAGGTAAGTTCGGCTCCTCTGTGAACTCCGCCGATTCCTCCCGTAACAAAGAATTCAACCCCTGCAAGGTTTGCCAGGATCATTGTGGTTGCTACAGTTGTGGCTCCCCAGGAACCTTTGGCAATTATTGTAGCCAGATC
>CAJOQI010000104.1 GCA_905236895.1 uncultured Peptostreptococcaceae bacterium
GCTCCTTTGATTGGTGCCATTCCAATGGTTTTAAGCGGAGCAATCCCCAATTATTTGGATGCGTTTTTTGAGCTTTGCTCCGGATTTTCCACCACTGGAGCCAGCATTATGTCCGATCTTGAGGCCCAACCAAAATCCATCATGTTCTGGCGTTCCATGACCCACTTCTTGGGGGGCATGGGAATCGTGGTACTGGCTGCGGCAATTCTTCCGTCCATCGGAATAGGGGGACAGATTACGGCCAACGCAGAAACTCCGGGACCCACCATGACCAAGCTAACTGCCAGATTTTCAGACACGGCCAAGCAGCTGTACTATCTCTATTTGGGATTCACCGTTGCTGAGGCATCGCTTTTGATGATTGGTGGAATGAGTCTCTACGATGCCTTAATTCATACCTTCGGTACCGTTGGAACGGGAGGCTTTTCCAATTATTCCGACAGCGTGGGACATTTCACCAGCCAATATATAAGATGGGTCATCATAGTGTTCATGGTTCTGTGCGGAATCAATTTCAATCTATATTTTCTGATATTCAAGAAAAGGATTAAAGAATTCTTCCAGGACGAGGAAAAGCGCCTCTATATGGGAGTAATCATTGTTGTGGCAATTCTAATAATGGTGACCCTGATGCTTCAGGGAGGCTATGACAGTTTTATGGATGCTTTTAATGACAGCTGCTTCCAGGTTGCATCCATCATAACAACCACGGGCTATGCCACCACGGACTTTAATCTTTGGCCTGCCTTTGCCAAGATGCTTATCGTAATAATCACCATCACCGGTGCCTGCTCATCCTCCACGGGAGGCGGGGTAAAGATGATAAGAATTCTGACGGCCCTTAAGTTTGTGAAGAGGGGATTCTTCCTTAAGCTTCATCCAAACAGGGTTATCAATCTTACCGTAAACAAAAAGCCCGTTGAACAAAGCGTGGTCAGCGGAATAGTAAGCTTCATATTCCTGTATCTGGCTGTGCTCTTCGGAGGAATGATTCTCATTTCCGTAGATGGCTACGATATGGTCACCAATTTCACCGCTGCCTTAACCTGCTTAAGCAATGTGGGGCCGGGACTTAATTTGGTTGGACCTGCAGCTAACTTCAGCATCTTTTCATCCTTCTCAACGGTGGTTCTTTCCATCCTGATGATTGCGGGAAGGCTGGAGCTCTTCACTTTCTTTGTGCTGTTCTCGCCTAAGTATTGGAACAGCAATAGGACTTAAGGGGGTGAGGAGATGAATAAGAGATTAATTGTTAGAACCATATCCATAATCCTCCTGGCAGAGGGAATCGCCATGATTCCCGCCATGGCCCTGGCCTTTTACGACGGAAACAAAAAGGTGGCCCTGGGCTTCTTGATTTCCATGGGAATCCTCTTGGGAATCAGCGCTATTGGTCATATGGCAACAAAGAATTATAAGGTTAAGATAAAGGTGAGGGAAAGCTATCTGGTTGTTCTGGCCTGTTGGACCACGGTTATCTTTGCAGGAGTTCTTCCCTATGTTTTAAGCGGAGAGGGATATAAGCTTTACGACTCCTTTTTCGAATCTGTGGCCTCCTGGACCACCAGCTGCGCCTGGGTAATTAATGCCAGCGCCATGCCAAGAGCATTGGTGCTCTGGAGAGGAATAGCCAGCTGGCTGGGGGGCATCGGAATCATTCTTATTGCAATCCTTATAATGTCCGCTCTTGGAGTTAACGGACAAAAACTCCTTAATGCGGAGCTGCCAGGACCCAGCATATTCAAAACCAGGGCAAGGATGATGGATACCATCAGGGAAACCTATAGAATCTATCTGGTTATGACCGGGGTTGTTCTGGCCCTCCTTCTTATAGGAAAAGTGCCTTTCTTCGAGTCTCTGGTTAATACCATGACCTGTGTCAGTACAGCGGGAATAATAGATTATCAAGGGGCCATTGCGGCTCACTTCACCCCTTATGTTAAGGTGGTTCTGGGCATATTCTCAATCATAGCTTCCATCAATTTTGTTCTTTTGATCAGTCTTGCCAAGGGCAGAATAAAAAGAATTCTGGAGGACTATGAGTTTAGATTCTTCCTGATATCAATCGGTTTATCCGCTTTGTTCATTGCGGCCATGCTCCTTATCCACGGAGTTCGCAGAAATCCGGGAACCGCTTTGGTAGATGGCTTTGCCGGGGTTGTATCCTTTGCTTCCACAGCAGGCTTCCCTTTGGAGAGGGTAAACAATTGGCCAACCATTTGTAAGAGCATTCTTCTCATCCTTATGATTATAGGTGGTTCCGCCGGTTCCACCAGCGGAGGAATCAAGGTAATAAGATTTGCTGTATTCTTGAAGCTGATTAGAAGAGGAGTCTATAAGAGAATCCATCCAACAGCAACCAAGCCTGTAATGCTTAACAATACCATTATCGAGGCGGAGAATGTATCTTCCATTGTTACGTATATATTGATATTCCTTGCTGTATATCTTTTCTCAGCCATAGTCATGTCCTTGAACAATCTGGACATGGAAACCACATTAAGTGCGCCTATTGCTCTCCTTACCAATACGGGCCTGGGCTTTGGCTTGGTATCCAGAGGGGACTTCAGTGTCTTTGCGCCACTGGGTAGAGTATATGGAGCTCTTCTTATGATGGCAGGAAGACTTGAGATGTACGCTATTCTGATTCTCTTCTCCAGATCCTTCTGGAATGCGGATAGAACCAAATAAGATAGCCGGGAAGCTCAATTCTTGCAAGGAAAAGGCTTTGGATATATAATATTTGGGTAAATATTATATAAATGGTTTTGAATTAATATTGGAATCGATAATAGAAGGAAGAGGATAATGAGAAAATTAATCACTATCAGCAGAGAGTATGGTAGCGGAGGAAGAATCATCGCTCAGCTTGTGGCTGAGAAGATGGGCATTCCTTTCTATGACAAAGAGATAATCGATATGGCTGTGGAGAAAAGTGGACTTTCTCGCGAAATAATCGAGACTGCGGAGCTTAGGGCGAAGAGCAGTTTGTCCTATAGTTTTTCCTCCGCCATGAGCTTTGGGGATGGTTTTTCCACAGAGCCCATGTCCATGAACGAAAAGCTCTTTATAACTCAGTTCGACATCATCCGCCAGATTGGGGAAACCAATGAGGGTGTTATAGTTGGTCGCTGCGCAGACTATGTTCTAAAGGATATACCCAGCGTAACCAATATCTTTATCTATGCGGAGATGGAAGATAGAATAGAGCGTTGCATCAGTCAGTATGGAGTGGAACCGGAAAAAGTGGAGAAAACCATCAAAGACTACGACAAGGCAAGGGCAAACTATTATAACTACCACACTTCACAGAAGTGGGGCGCATATCAGAACTATAACCTTTGCCTGAATTCCAGCTATATTACTGATGATCACGCAGCTGATTTGATTGTAGATTTTATGAACAACAGAATCTATAAGGAGGGTTAGAGATGAGCAAGGGGAAGATTAATCCGGTAGATATCATGGTTGACGGTGATAATTTAAGCGTCACCTCAGCGGCAAAGATAGCTGCCTATATCGTTGGGATTGGCATCGTGGCGGGGACCACGCTGGTAATCGGAATGGACCGTCTGATGAAGAAAATCTTTGTTGGGGAAGAATGGCCCAGAGAGGAATGGTCCAATGACGACTGGGCAGGAGAAGATTTGGAAGGATAGAGGAAATCATTTAGCATTTTATGTGAAAGCGTCCTAAAAAAAAGGGCGCTTTTTTGTTTTTGCATCTTTCAAAAAAGAGTGAAAAGGGTTATAATGAGGTAGGTATTTGTTTTGACGCATTAAAGCATCGAAGAGCGAATATCGGTGTATGTTAAATTTAACGATATAGGAGGAACTAGGATGAAGAAAAAATTGCTTGTGACACTCCTCATCAGCGTGCTGATTATCGGACTTCTTGCTGCTTGTGGCGGCAATTCCGGAAGCGACGGAAAGAAGGAAGAGGAACCGGCAGCTGAGGAGGCAGCTGAAGAAGAACCTGCAGCTGAGGAAGAAGCAGAAGAGGCAGAAGCCGAAGCTGAGGAACCGGCTGAAGAAGCCGAAAGCTCTGAGGCTACAGGATTTGGCCCCGACGGCAGAGCCTATGCTGACGAGCAGGTTTATCGCACCCTTTACTCAAATGAAATGACCACCATGAACTATCTGGTTAGTGGTACAACCTATGAGCTTGAAGTTGGTGCAAATACCATCGACTCCCTGGTAGAGAACGATTCCTATGGAAATATCGTTCCCTGCGCAGCAGAGAGCTGGGAAACCAGTGAAGACGGCCTTGTATGGACCTTCCATTTAAGACCGGGACAGTACTGGTATGACAAGGACGGAAACCAGATGGCAGAAGTTACTGCGAACGACTATGTAGCAGCTGCTCGCTATGTATGCGATTCCGCCAACGACTGCGGAAACAGCTATCTGATGGACGGATGGATTGTTAACGCAACAGGACTCCTTGAATATACAGCAGCAGCTCTTGTTGCCGTAGAGCAGGGAACAGAAACAGAAGAGGACGAAGTAGTAGTAGATGCTGAAGGCAATTATTACTATGTAGTAGTTGAAGAACCTGAAGAGGGCGCGGAAGAAGGAGCTGAACCCGTTAAGACCTACGAGGAAATCCCCGTGGTTACACCGGAAGAATTGGGCGTTGTGGCAGTTGACGATTATACTCTTGAGTATCACCTCGAGAAGGTTCGTCCTTACTTCCTTACAGTTCTTCAGTTCGGTACTTATTGGCCTGCACCTGCTGAGCTTCTTGAGCAGTACGGAGCAGACTACGGTCTCAACAATGAATCCATGTGGTTCAATGGTGCATATATCCTTGAGACAGCTGAACCTCAGCAGAAGAGAGTATATGTAAAGAACGAAAACAACTGGGATGCTGAGCACGTTTATATCGAGAGAATCGAAGAAACATATAACCAGGAAGCAGCTACCCTTGCTCCTGAAATGTTCCTGAGAGGCGAGGTTGACAGCGCTTCCATCGGTTCCGATATTGTTGCCGACTGGCTTGCAGATCCTGAGAAGAGCAATATGATTTCAACCAGCAGAATCGTTGGTGACTATTCTTACTTCTTCGGATTCAACTTCGAGCCTAAGTTCGATGAGAAATATCAGCCCGAGAACTGGATTATCGCTGTAAACAACGAGAACTTCAGAAAGAGCATCTTCCACGCAATCGACAGAGCTACCTATGTTGCTGCCAAGTTCCCCGGAGACGATCCGGAGATGCACCTGATCAATACGGTAACTCCGCTGGGATTCTCTGCTGATGCAGGTAAGGACTATGTACTCTATGGCGGACTTGAGAAGTATACCAACGGCGACAGCTTCGACGGTAATCTGGCCCTTGAGTATAAGGAAAAGGCTGTTGAAGAACTGACAGCTGCGGGAGCAACCTTCCCAATCCTTATCCCAATCAACTACAACCCAAGCTCCACCACATGGGGCAACGCAACCGTTGTTCTCAAGCAGCAGCTTGAAGAGCTTCTGGGTTCAGACTACATCCAGCTGGAGGTAGTAGAATATGCAGGAAACTCCTTCCTGAACGAGACCAGAAGAAACGGTAACTATGCTATCCAGGAACTGAACTGGGGTGCTGACTTTATGGATCCGGAAACATGGGCAGATCCATTTGACAGAGAGAACTCCTATAACTTCTTCTGCCACGGCACAGAAGACTATAGAGTATTCCAGAACACCAAGTCAGACGAGACCAATGCTCTTATCGACGAGTACTATGAACTCTGCGACTACGCACGTACCTGCGTAACCGATATCGACGAGAGATATGAGGCCTTTGCTGCTGCAGAATCCTTCTATATTGACCACGCTATCGTAGTTCCCGGATTCATTTCCGGCGGTTCCTACCAGGCTACCAAGCTGAATGGTTTCGAAGGACAGTATGCAATGATGGGACAGTCTTCTTCAAGATATAAAGGACAGCATGTATATGCCGAGGCTATGAGCCAGGATATGTATGACGAGCAATATGAAGCTTGGAGAGATGCAATGGGTGAATAACCCGAAGTGACGAATTGAGGCTCTGCTCCAAATGGGGCAGAGCCTTATTTAGAATAATATAGGCAAAATAATTATTACTAAATCATAGAGGAGAATCGTCTTGTTAAAGTATTCCCTTAAACGACTTGCTCGATCCCTCATAACCCTTGTTCTGCTGATTATCATAATCTTTGCTTTGTTAAGATTCATGCCGGAGGAGGGTTATTTCAGCAATTACGAAAAAATGTCTCCCGCTCAGATAGAGCTGGGACTTACCAAGATGGGCTTAAAGGATCCCCTGTATGTTCAGGCCGCAAGGTTTATTAAGAATATGCTTCATGGGGACCTTGGTGTATCTTACAGGTATAGGGTAAACACCCCCATTGCTGATATTATCGGGCCTAAAATAAGGATTTCCGCTAAATTGGGAATCATTACAATGCTTCTTAGCTTGCCCCTGGGCCTTGGCCTTGGTGTAATCATGGCAAGGCATAAGGGCAAATTCTGGGATAAGCTGGGTAACGGCTATATAGTATTTATCCAGGCAGTTCCCAATGCGGTATATTTCATCTTTATTCAGCTTTACGGCTCAACATGGCTGAATATAAGCATGCTCTATAATGCCAACGACTGGAGGACCATGATCCTTCCCGTTATTTCCTTGGCTCTTCCGTCAATTGCAAGCTATGCTATGTGGCTTAGGAGATATATGGTTGACGAGACCAATAAGGACTATATCAAGCTGGCAAGAGCAAAAGGCGTGCCCAATACCACCATCTGGTTTAGGCATGTTTTCAGAAATGCCGTGGTGCCGATCGTGAACTTAATTCCGGGGTCACTTCTAATGACCATATCCGGATCCATATATACTGAATCCTTCTATTCCATTCCGGGAATGGGGGGCCTTTTGGTGGACGTAATCAAGCGTCAGGACAATAATATGGTTTTGGTGCTGGTAGTCCTCTTCGCTGCCGTAGGTATCGTAGGACTCCTCCTGGGCGATATCTTCATGGCCATAGTTGATCCCAGAATCAGCTTTACAAAGAAGGAGGGGGCAAGATGAGTAAGTTTTCACCTAAAGAAAAGATTACAAGCAAGCTGGCCGCAGCTCAGGAAGAATATCTTAAGGGTCATCTTATGGAAGACGATCTTACTCCGGAACAGATTGAAAATCTGGACCGAGATCTATTCACCCTGGAAGAAGTGGATGACGCTGAAGCTGAAAGAACGGGGTATTCCAATTATTCCTATTGGGGTTCAACATTAAGAATGTTCCTTAAGAATAAGGTTGCGGTATTCAATCTGATTGTGATGCTGGTTCTGGTACTCTTCACCTTTATCCAACCCTATCTTCCCAACCAATTCGATCCCAACTATGTAAACTACTACGACAGCAAAGCCGTATGGTATTTGGTTGAGGATGACGGTTCCTATAAGGCTGAAGGCATCAGTTATACCAAGGGAGACCATCCCGTGGCTCTTGAAGCCAACGAGACCTTGGCGTATATCAATACCCCCTATTCTTGGGGCACTCCTGAATGTATACTCTACGACAAGGATGGAAACGAAACCAGGGTAGAGGCCACAGCCCTTCCCAATAACGATGGTTGGTATTATGTGGTTTCATCAAAGGATGCACCCCATATGGCAATCCAGGCGGAGGACGGCACCAAGAGCACCTTCGTAAATGCTGTATGGCTTACGGTGGAAGGGGAGAAGAACGCTGTCTATACCTCCGAGGTAAGACTTACGGAGGGAGAACTTCCGGAAAATGTGCCGGAAGGCTATTCCATTGCATATATCAAAGCTCCCGAAAACTGGGGCGTTCCTCAGCTTAAGGTTCAGAGCGGAACCAATAGTAAGGAAGCGGAGAATATCGAAATGCATCCTGCAGAAGGGGATGCAGGTTGGTATTACGGATTCTTCCCAAGCGAAAAGAGCACCTTGATTCTTAGGTCCGAGGAAGGAAGTATCAAAGGTATGAACAGAGCCCAGGCCAAGACGGGCCTTCCTCAGGAGGTTAAGCCTCTTTCCGGCTTTGTTGAAAACAAGCAACCAAACAGAATCTTCTGGTTTGGCACCAACGACATAGGTCAGGATCTATGGAGCCGTATGTGGAACGGTACCAGAACATCTCTCTTTATCGGAATCATAGTTGCGGTAATAGAGGCTATCGTGGGAATTCTTGCAGGTCTTCTTTGGGGCTATGTAAGAAAGCTGGACTTCCTCTTCACGGAGCTCTATAACCTGATAGACAATATTCCAAGTACCATTATTCTGATGCTGGCCGCCTATGTAATGAGGCCGGGAATCAAGACCATCATTATCGCCATGTGTCTCACAGGCTGGATCGGTCTTGCAAGATTTATTCGTAACCAGGTACTCATCATAAGAGACAGAGACTTCAACCTGGCATCAAGATGCTTGGGTACTCCCACAAGGAGAATCATAACCAGAAACCTCTTGCCCCAGATGGTAAGCGTTGTAATGCTTAGAATGGCGTTGGCCATTCC
>CAJOQI010000105.1 GCA_905236895.1 uncultured Peptostreptococcaceae bacterium
ACCAACGCTAATTAAGTTAATGTATAATAGGGTGTTCAACTATATGCTCGCATCTAAATACAGAGGTGGAAGGTCAGATTTCCACAGCATTCCTCCCAAATATTGATTACATAGTCCGCTGACGTGTCAACGGTTATTCTTCATCCTCCAAGACCATCTTCTCAAGCTGCCTGATCTGATCTCTCTTCACATAGATAACAGCGATGATCTGCACCTGCTTCTTCTCCTCGTTGATCCAGAAATACACATAGTAATTTTTGACGCGGATCTTACGAAATCCATAGCTACCCCACGGCTCCTCGTCTATGGTTCTAATTCGCCGTGGCATTTCAGATAGGGTCTGTAAGTAATTGCACCATCTTCTTGGCTGTTCCCGGCTCAAGGAAGGTGGTAGCAATATAATCCATGATATCTTGCAGATGTGCTTTGGCCTGTCTGGTAATCCTAATTTTGTACTTTGCCATTACAGTCCTTTTTCAAGCGCATCAAACACTTCATCTATATCGTAGGAGTCATCCGCTTTCGCCTGCTCATATCCAGTCTGCATCATGGCACTGAACTCTGCATCGGACATCTTATCCCTTGCAGGAACAGATGAAGGAATCGTCACCGGGAACGGAATTCCATCGTGCATGATGATTTGTCTATAATACATATCGATTGCCACAGACCTTGGCAGACCCATCCGCGTGAGGATCGCCTCTGCCTGTTGCTTTACGTCCTGCTGTATCCTTGCATTCACATTAGCTGTTTTGGTAGCCATATTTACACCGCCTTTCATAATGATTATGTTCTAAAACCATTATATGCTATTGTGATGCAATACGCAACACATTTGCGCATGCCCCCAGGGGAGGACAAATCCCTACAGCCTTTTAATTATAAATTCCATTATTATTCGTAAAGGTCTATTGCACAGTTGGTCTGAACCTTCTGAACGTCTTCGTTGTCTTCCAATACCTCAACAAGTTTTTTCAGTTTTGGAAGGTCCTGCTCACCGGGAGTTGATTCCATGGAAGGAACGAATTCCACATCGGATTCAACCAGTTCGTAACCTGCATTGGTCAGAGCCTGGTGAACATCCGTATATACTGCGGGATCGCTATAGATGGTGAAGCTATCCTCTTCCGTTATCATATCGTCAGCACCGCCTTCAAGAGCAGCTTCCATCAAGGCGTCTTCGTCGATAGCATTGGTCTTTTCAATGATGAATACGCCCTTACGGCTGAACATATAGGATACGCATCCCGGGGTTCCCAGGTTCCCGCCCTGCTTATCAAAGGTAGATCTAACCGAGGATGTGGTTCTATTGGTATTGTCCGTCAGACAGTTAACTATAAATGCAACTCCTCCGGGACCGTAGCCTTCAAATGTAAGTTCTTCATAAGAAGCTCCACCCAGCTCTCCTGTTCCTTTCTTAATAGCCCTTTGAATATTGTCATTGGGCATGGAAATTGCCTTTGCTTTTTCAATGGCAACTCTAAGGCCTGCATTGTATTCCGGATCGCCGCCGTCCTTTGCGGCAACCGTAATAGCCTTGGCATATTTGGTAAACATAGCCGCTCTCTTGGAATCCTGAGCAGCTTTACGTCCTGCAATTGTACCGTGTCTTCCCATTTAAGACACCTCCTCTTCTATCTGAATAACTCTAACAGAAAGATTATACAACAAAGGCCGGCTCTTGAAAAGATAAAAGCCGGCCATAGTTTCTAAAGGTCATCCACCAAAGCGGAACTCTTTGCATAGGCTGTTGATCTAGCCTCGAAGAAGTCGGTTTTAACCAGATTGGCATTGGCATACTGGCTAACCCATTTCATGCTTTCCGGTTCTTCTTCGTAACCGGGATAGAGAACTCCCAGGTCCAGGGAAGAGAACCTTTGATTACCAAGATATTTGATATAATCTGTAATCATCTGCTTGTTAAGGCCCTCGATTTCGTCCCCGATTACATAGTGGCCCCACTCTATCTCCTGATTAACTCCCTCTTTTATCATTTCACGAATCATGGCTTCCGATTCGGGGGTAAAGAGTTCAGGTTCCTCCTTCTTAAGCTCCAGAAGAATATTTCTGAAGAGCCAAAGATGGGTATTCTCATCACGGTTGATATATCTAATCTCCTGTACGGATCCGGGCATTTTTCCGTTTCTTCCCAGATTATAGAAGAACATGAATCCGCTGTAGAAATAAACACCCTCTAAGATATAGTTGGCTATAAGAACCCTAAGGAAGTTGTGAAGATTCTTATCCTTCTGGAAGGCATTATATTGCTCACCAATAAAGGTATTTCTCTTCAGGAGATGCTCGTCGTCCTTCCACTGGAAGAGAATCTCATCTCTTTCGTGGGGATTGCAAATTGTATCCAGCATATAGCTATAGCTCTGGGAATGAATGCATTCCTGGAAGGTCTGAATTGACAAACAAAGATCCACTTCATTAGCCGTAATATATTCGGATACATTGGGAAGATTTGCCGTCTGAATGGAATCAAGGAAGATCAAAAAGCTAAGAATCTTGTCATAGGCCCTTCTCTCCGGACCATCCAACATGGGATAATCCTTAATATCCTTGCTTAAATTGATTTCCTCCGGAATCCAGAAATTATTCATGGCCTGGCGATACCAATCGCTAACCCATGGATATTTCATATTGTTAAAGTCATTAAGATTGGTGGTATTTCCACCGATCATTTTCCTCTTGTTTACCTCAGTGTCTCCTTCCGGATTAAAGAGAGGTCTTCTAATTAATTCAGCCATTTGTATCTCCTTCTTTACATTTAAGCCATCCAAGAAAAAAGTAAAAGTGGTTTGCGCTCGCTAAGTCCTCGGCTAACGCCCTGCGAAGTCGCTCACACAAACCATTATACATTTTTTCTTAACAGGTTTATTGTTACGATGAACAACTCTCGCAATCTTCTACTTCTAGGGCTTTGCTTCTTACATAGTAGATGGTTTTAACCCCTTCCTTCCAGGCATCCACATAGAGGTTAAGTACCTGACGAAGGGTAAACTCATTGGTTATATAGAGATTGACGCTTTGGGCCTGGTCAATATGACGCTGTCTAACTCCCGCAGCCTTTACGGTCCAGTTCTGATCTATGGTATGGGCGTTCTTATAATACCAATATGTTTCTTTGGAAAGATCCGGTGCAACCCTGGGAAGCATGGCTCCCTTCTTTTCCTCCAAGAAGAAGCGGTGCATGATTGGATCAAGACCTGCAGAGGTTCCAACTAGAATTGATGTGGAGCTTGTAGGTGCCACGGCGATGAGATAAGCGTTTCTCATTCCCTCCTTTGCTACCCTGGAAGCCAGCTCATTCCATCTCTCTGAGGTATAGCCTCTTTTCTTGAAGAATTCTCCGCTCTGCCATTCACTGCCTTGGAAGAAGCTATAGGAACCCTTCTCTGCGGCATTGTCGCTGCTGGCTTTGATGGCTGCATAGGCGATGTTTTCAAAGACTCCGTCAACAAAGTCCAGATGCTCCTGGCTCTCCCATTTAATCTTTCTCTTTGCCAGCATATGGTGATAGCCTGAAACTCCAAGGCCGACGCTTCTATACCTTCTATTGGTTATACGGGCATAGTCCAAGGGATAGAAGTTAAGATCGATTACATTGTCCAAGGCTCTCATGGCGCTCTTGACTATATCGTTAATTTCATCTTCCTTCTCCACTTCGATGACTCCAAGATTGAGACTGGCCAGATTGCAGACAACAAAGTCTCCAGGCTTGGTGGTTGTAACCACCACTTCGTCCCCATCCTTGGTTTCAACCACTGTTTCAACAAGGTCAATCTGAGACATATTCTGAGCGATTTCCGTGCAGAGATTGGAGCAATAGATGATTCCCTGATGATTATTGGGATTCATGCGGTTAACCGTATCTCTGTAGAAAGCGAAGGGAGTTCCCGTTTCAACCACGGACTTAAGAATAAGACGAACCAATTCCTTAAGTTTGATTTCTCTCTTCATTATGCGATTATCTCTAACGCAGTCCTTATACTTCTCTTCCCACTCTTCCCCCCAGGAATCCTCGAGGGCGTATCCTTTGATATCATGAATCTCATGGGGATCCATCAGATACCAGCTTTGTTCCAGATCTTCATCCACCATTCTCCAGAAAAGATCGGGATAGCAAACAGCGGGGAAAACGTCGTGGGCTTTCATTCTATCGTCACCGTTATTGGTTCTTAGCTGAAGGAATTCAGGAAGATCTTTATGCCATGCATCGAGATAAACCGCAACTGCACCCTGACGAACACCAAGCTGATCCACAGCAACTGCCGTATCGTTTACCAGCTTGATCCAACGGATAACTCCACCTGCGGCACCTTCGAAGCCTCTGATGGTTCCTCCCGTTGCTCTTACCTTTCCGAAATAAAGACCCATGCCTCCGCCGAATTTACTTACCTTGGCGAAATTGTCGATGCTTCTGTAAATACCGTCCAAGGAATCGGGAACCGTATCGATAAAGCAGCTGGAAAGCTGATGATAAGGCTTACGAGCATTGGAAAGTGTTGGAGTAGCCATGGTAACCTGCTGAAGTGAAAGCATATCGTAAAAACGCTTTACCCATTCATTCCTATTCTTCTTTTCTTCCATGGCAAGATGAAGCGCTATTCCAAGATACATCTCCTGTGGTGACTCAAGGGGTATATGCCTATAGTCCTTTACAACATATCTGGACAGCAAAAGATCAAGACCGGAATATGTATAAAGCTTATTACGCTCTTCCTTAATATAGCCTTCGTATTTATTGATTTCCTCTTTTGAATAATGGTCCAGAATATAGGAACCATAGAGACCTTCATCCACAAGGTATTTAATCTTCTCGTAGAGATTCTTAATATTACGGTCTGTTTCTTCCTGTCTCAGCTTAAGTCTGAACTGATGATAAAGAAGCCTTGCGGCTATCTTCTCCCATTTTGGCTCTTCCTGTCCTGTAAGTTCAACTGCTGCTTTAATAAGGGCGTTCATCTCTTCGTCGGGAGTCATATTCTCCTTGCGGAAGGATTCGTATTTTGCTTCCAGTCTAGAAAGGTCATAGCCCTTCTCCGGAAAGTCTCTCTGGATTTCGGAAAGACAGGATTCAATCTGAGGAATATGGAGCAGCTCCGTAAGATGGAGTCTGGAAACTCTAAGTTGAGTTCTTCTTTCTCTATAGAGAATATATCCCTTGGCAACCTTATAATAACCCAGTTCCATCAAAGCCCGCTCAACGCAGTCCTGAATCTCTTCAACCTGGGGATTATTGTTTACATCGATCATTGTTTCGACCTTTGCAAGAAGCTTGGACAAAACTTTATCGTCATAAGGCTCTTTTTCATCAAGAAAGGCCCTTCTGATGGCCTCTACTATTTTCTCTCCCTGATATGACTCAATCTCACCGTTTCTCTTGATTACCTTCTGATCCATTTCGACCTTTCCTTTATTTTTACAGGATTATAACAACTATATATGGGGTGTAATACTATATATATCACAGTATATTGTAGATTAAACGCTTGACTAGTATATATTTTCACTAACCCTCTGTCAATGACATAAGCAACAGTTTTTGATATATTTCAGAAAAAAGCTCCCTCTATACCGAGGGAGCTTCAAGATTCTTATGGGCCGTTGCCATCATCAGTTTAATTCTGTTTAGCTGGTTTACATCGCTGGCACCGGGGTCGTAGTCGATAGCCACTATATTGGCCCTTGGATTAAGCTTTCTTATGGCCTTCATCATTCCCTTACCCGTTACGTGGTTGGGCAGGCAGGCGAAGGGTTGAAGACATGCGATATTCTCACAGCCATTATGAATAAGCTCTATCATCTCTCCCGTTAAGAGCCACCCTTCTCCGCATTGGTTGCCTAGGGAGATTACTTCCGTTGCGGCCTTGGCGGTTTCCTCAATATAGGCAGGTTCATCAAAGTGAATGCTCTCCCGAAGAGCTTTTCTCATGGGCTTTCTCATCCACTCTATGGCCTGGATTGCCAGCTGATTAAGTTTCATCTGTTTATAGCTTCCCGATAGGTTTTCGTAGTTAAACTTCTTGCTGTAGAATCCGTACATGAAGAAGTCCATCATATCAAGAACAACGGCTTCTCCACCCTCCTGCTCAATAATATCCACTATATCGTTATTGGCATTGGGATGGTATTTAACCAGAATCTCTCCTACCACACCTACACGGGGTTTCTTAAGGTCTACGCGCTCTATACTATCAAAATCCCTAACTATTTCTCTTACATTCTTGGAGAATATCCTTCTGTTGAAATGAAGCGTATTGTCAATAATTCTGTCATGCCAGGATGCCAAAACCTTTTCTGCTGTTCCGGGAACCTTTTCGTAGGGTCTGGTTGCATAAAGAACTCTCATAATAAGGTCACCATATAGAGCTCCCGTAATCAGCTTAAGTCCCATGGAAGCGGTAATCTTAAATCCCGGATTCTTCTCCAGTCCTACCATATTGAAGGATATTACGGGGATCTGTGGCATATGAAGATCCTTGAGGGCCTTTCTAAGAAGTGCCACATAGTTTGATGCTCTGCATCCTCCTCCTGTCTGAGACATGAATACGGCGGTTTTGTTAAGATCGTATTCTCCCGATTTAAGGGCGGAAATAATCTGTCCCAGGGTTACGATGGTGGGATAACAAGCATCATTATTGATATAGGTAAGACCTTCGTTTACGGAATTCTTATCCACCGGGGGAAGCAAAACCGCATTATATCCGCAGGATCTAACGGCGGCCTCCAAATAAGTAAAATGCAGTGGAGACATCTGAGGTACAAGGATGGTATATCCCTGGTCTCTCATATCCTCGGTAAATAGCTGTCTCTCATAGGATTCATCGCTGGGTGAAAGAACTATATTATTCTTCTCCCTTTCCTCCATGGCTGCCTTGAGAGATCTTATTCTAATCTTAATGGCTCCAAGATTGGATACTTCGTCAATCTTAAGAACCGTATACATCTTATTGTTTTTGTCGCAAATTTCCTCAACCTGATCCGTGGTAACAGCATCAAGTCCGCAACCGAAGGAATTAAGCTGAACCAGCTCAATGTCCTCATTCTTTCCAACAAAGTCCGCAGCTTTATAGAGCCTGGAATGATATACCCACTGGTCCAAAACTCTTACAGGTCTTGGAAGTTCACCCAGATGGGCTATGGAGTCTTCGGACAATACCACCAAATCAAAGGATGTTATAAGTTTGTTTATTCCGTGGTTAATCTCAGGATCCAAATGATATGGACGACCTGCCAGGACAACCATCTTATAGCCCTGTTCTCTGGCATATTCCATGGCAAATCTGCCCTGCTCTCTAACGTCTTCTTTGAAACGCTGCTGCTCTGAGCGAGCCCATTTAACCGCCTTTGATGCCTCATCCTGAGTAATACCAAAGTCCTTCAGTTCTCTAACCAAGGCCTTCACCAGCCTTTGATCCTCATCGTAAGGAAGGAATGGATGGATGAATTCCACATGATTTTCCTTAAAGATATCGTCCATATTATTGGCGATGGACTCAGGATAGGTGGCTACGATCGGACAGTTGTAATGGTTTGGTGCGGATGGATCCTCATTCTCCTCGTAATTAAGGCATGGATAGAATATCTTCTTTATGCCATTATCAACAAGCCATTTAATATGGCCGTGAACTATCTTTGCGGGATAACAGGCTGTGTCGGAAGAAATGGTTTCCATACCTGTCTCATAAAGATTCTTGCTGGACAGAGGCGAAAGCTCCACCCTAAATCCCAACTGGGTTAAAAGAGTAAACCAGAAGGGATAGTCCTCGTACATATTTAAGACCCTTGGAATACCTATTACGCCCCTCTTGGCATGTTCCACGCTTAAGGATTCATAATCAAAGAGTCGAATAAGCTTATAGTCATAGAGATCCGGAAGCTTATTTGCCTTCTGCTCGCCCCCTGCTCCCTTTTCGCATCTATTACCGGTAATATATCTGGAACCATCGGAAAAGCGATTGATGGTGAGGATGCACTGGTTTTCGCAGCGATGGCATCTTCCGTTGGTATGCTCCACGGAAAAGCTTTCCAAATCCTCCTTCTTAAGGAGCTTGGAGGTATCCCCCTCTTTTGATTCCGTTCTTGCAATCAAAGCGCAGCCGTAGGCTCCCATAAGCCCGGCAATATCGGGACGGGTTACATCCCTTCCCATGATTATTTCAAAGCTTCTAAGAACAGCGTCGTTAAGGAAGGTTCCTCCCTGAACAACTATATTCTCACCGGCCTCATCGGTATTTCTAAGTTTAATAACCTTATAGAGGGCATTCTTAATAACGGAATAAGAAAGACCGGCGGATATATCACCTATCTCCGCTCCTTCTTTCTGAGCCTGCTTTACCTTGGAATTCATGAATACGGTGCAACGAGTTCCCAGGTCAACGGGATTCTCAGCAAAGAGAGCCTTCTTGGCAAAGGCTTTGGTATCCAGTTCCACGGACTTAGCATAGGTTTCAAGGAAGGATCCGCAGCCTGAAGAACAGGCTTCGTTCAGCATTATGTTATAGATGGCTCCATCCTTAATCTTCATGCACTTCATATCCTGGCCGCCTATGTCCAGAATAAAGTCCACTCCCGGAAGGAAATGCTCCGCGGCTCTGAAATGAGCCATGGTTTCTATCTCTCCCATATCCGCCTTAAAAGCGGATTTAATAAGTCCTTCGCCATAGCCTGTGGTGCAGGTTTTGGCAATATAACAACTTTCCGGAAGCTGAAAGTAAAGTTCCTCCAGCATATCCTTAACGGCGGAAATGGGATCACCTTCGTTTCCTCTGTAGAAGGAGTAAAGAAGACGTCCTTCCGAATCTATGAGGGCTGCCTTTGTCGTGGTGCAACCTGCATCTATTCCAAGATAAACCGGACCTGTAGCGGAAGCCATGTCAGCCTTTTCCGCCTGGTCCTTATCGTGTCTCTCCTTAAATAAATCGTATTCAGCCTGATCCTTAAAAAGAACGTCAATATGCTTGCTGGCAGTCATTAAAGTCGGATCCACATTATTAAGTTTCTCCATCAGCTTTGCCAAATGAATTGGCTCCTGCTTTTCAGCCAGCATTGCCGCACCAAGGGCAACAAAGAATTTGGAATCCTCAGGGAAGATTACTTCTTCAGGTTCCAAATTGAGAGTTTCTATAAATCTTTTTCTTAGTTCCGATAAGAATGTTAAAGGTCCTCCAAGAAAAGC
>CAJOQI010000106.1 GCA_905236895.1 uncultured Peptostreptococcaceae bacterium
AACAGCAGCCAGAGTGGCACAAGCAATAACCAAAGCGCTACAAGTGCCAGTACGGGAACCTTCAGCTTTGCCAATGCTCAGAGCTGGACTCAGGCAAATAACTCCGACAACCTTAATACTGCGGTTACCACGGGAGCAAGAGAAAAATTTACTACCATTAAAGGCAATGGTCAGGACACCCTTACCCTTATGGTATATATGTGCGGAACGGACCTTGAATCCCAAAGCGGAATGGGTACCTCCGACCTTATGGAAATGCAGAGTGCTTCCTTCTCCGATAATATCAACCTGATTATCTTTACAGGCGGATGCAAGAAATGGAGAAACAATCTGGTATCCAGCAGCGTAAACCAGGTTTATCAACTTAAGAACGGAAGCTTTGAGACTCTCATTGAAAACGCAGGAAACGCTCCTATGACGGATCCTGAAAACCTGGCATCATTTATTGAATGGGCCAGCGATAATTTCCCCGCTAACAGAAACGCCCTCATCTTCTGGGATCACGGCGGCGGTTCCATCAGCGGATACGGCTACGACGAGAAATATCAGTCCAGCGGTTCCATGACCCTGGCCGGTATTGACGAGGCTCTCACCGCAGCAGGTGTAAAATTCGACTTTGTGGGCTTTGATGCTTGCCTCATGGCAACAGCGGAAACAGCATTGGTTCTCGGTGACCACGCAGACTATCTCATCGCCAGCGAAGAGGTTGAGCCTGGAATCGGTTGGTATTACACCAATTGGCTCACCAACTTATCCCGCAATACCTCTATGGATACTGTTGAAATCGGCAAGATGATTGCCGACGACTTCACCGAGAAGTGCAGAAGAGACTGCCCTGGCCAGGAAACCACCCTTTCCGTAGTTGACCTGGCTGAGCTTTCTCAGACCCTTCCTGCAAAGCTGACTGCCTTCTCCGAGAGCGCCAGCGATTTGATTAAGTCAGGAAACTACAATACTGTAGCAAAGGCAAGAGGTGGAAGCCGCGAATTCTCCCGCAGCACTCAGATTGACCAGATTGACCTGGTGCACTTTGCCGCACTCCTGAACAACCAGGAAAGCAAAGAGCTTATTGAAACCGTGCTTTCAGCGGTTAAGTATAATAAGACCAGCAGCAATTCAGTTAACGCTTACGGTCTTTCAATTTACTTCCCATATAAGAAACTTGGACAGGTAGACAAGGTTGCTTCCATCTATAATAAGATTGGAATCGACTCCAGCTATACAGATTGCATCAAAAACTTCGCTCAGATGCAGGTAGGCGGACAGGCTACCGGCTACGGATACTCCTCTCCCCTTAACTCTCTCTTCCAGGAGATTTACGGAAGCGGTTATTCCGGAAGCACAGGACAGGGTTCCAACCAGGGCGTAACCATAAGCGGAGACCTGGCAGCACAGCTTATTGAGGGACTTCTTAACGGAAACTTCCGCGACTTCAGTTCCCTCGGTTTCACTGACCTTGACGAAAGCAATACACGCTTCCTTACCGAATCCCCACTGGATGCAGAGGTGGTGACAAGAGCCGTTACATCAGAGCGTATCACAGCTGAAGACCTGGTATGGAAGACCAATGCTGCCGGCCAGCAGGTTATCAGCATGAGCGAAAACAAATGGGCTCAGGTACAAAGCGCTGACCTTGCAATGTATTTTGATGACGGCGAAGGTCTTATCGAGCTTGGCCTTGATAATGTATTCGACTTCGACGATCAGGGCAATATGGTCTCCGCTAACGACGGGACATGGCTCTCTATCGACGGATACTCCGTTGCTTACTATCACATAGCCACAATCCTTAACGAGAACGGCATCTATGTAACCTACGGATATGTACCTGTAATCTATAACGAAATCCCCGCTCAGCTGATTCTCATCTTCACCGATGATCAGCCCGAGGGAATGGTTGCGGGAGTAAGGTTCGCCTATACATCCGAAACCGAGACTGCAGCAAAGACCCTTTCCGCCCTTCAGGCAGGAGACCAAATCACCTTTGTCTGCGACTACTACGATTACAACGGAAATTACGCAGGAAGCTATACCCTTTCCGATACTTTGACAATAAGCGATCCCAACGGATTCACCATTGCCAATACATCTGTTCAGGGTAACTCCATAGCCCTCTATCGTTTCGTAGACATTTATGGCCAGATTCTCTGGACACCTGTAGCTCAGTAATACCGGTTAGCCAATCTACGGCAAAATAATATTCAAATGAAACCGGTACCTTTTTGGCAACTAATTGTTCAAAAAGGTACCGGTTTTTTATTTTGCCATGGCTTGGCGGAAGGGATTTAGCCCAGCGGAATCTCCACAACCTCTGCCATCTTGGTGAGACATTGGTCAATCTGCTGGGAGATTTCATCTACCATGCGGCGACTAATGTCATCATTCTTAACCTTCTCCATATTCTCGTAGAAATTCTTCTTAATCTCTGCGCTTATACTTTCCTTTCTGGTCTGGAAGGTATTCTTTGGAACCAGCTTACGCATGGTCTTTGGAAGATCCATCTGAAGGATGGCTCCTTCCATCTTCTCCTTACCGAGAACCAGAATTATGAGAGAAGCTATAATACCTGCGATTATTCCTCCAGGCCCTTCCAAGAGAAGCGCCACGCCGCTCCCTCCGCAAATCAATCCAACTATGATGGATATGATGGAATCAATCAGCAAAGTTATCTCTTCAACTGCAAATACATCCTTAACATCAATCTTAATATCCAGATCCGTAGCTGCGAAATATGAGTTAAGGCTCAGTGCGGTATAGGGCACATTATGCTTTACGCAGATTGGAACCGTATGGTCTTCAAGCTCATTTGCAATGGGCCTCAACCAATTGGTGATGGGCTTTACAAGAAGCTCCCTGGCCTCTTCAGTTCTCATCCAGGTTTCAATCTCATGCTCCATAATTGCATCAGTATCAGCCAGTTTGGCAATCTCGCCATTTCTCCATTTCTGGAAGACGGGCATTGCGACCTTTGTTAGAATGGGCTCAACCAGAACGTCGATTGCTTCCTTATAGAGATCTTCAATATGCTTGTCCACTATGGTCTCAACAATATCTCCCGCAACGAATTCCTGGATATCCGCTCTGAACTCTCTAAGTTCCTCATCGATTCTGCCCGTCCATGCAAGGCCCCGGGACACTGAGAACTCCGGCTCCATACCCGTAATAATTATTGCATTGGGGAATACTTCCTGACACCAACCCCTGATGGCTCCAAGCTTGGATACGCCACCGGTTAGGAAGAGCAATTCAGGCTCTGCCCCCGTAATATTCTTCTTTAATTCCTTCAGACTATCGGTGAATACCTGGTGGAAGGATTTCTTGCCCAGCTTATCATTGGGTTCCTCCAGCACCTTCTTCACCATCTTCTCGTCCATCTGAAGTTTAAGTTTATGCTTACCCTTATATCTGACGATAATGGTATCGGAGCATTCGTTTTCCTTCCAATAGTCTTCGTCGGTGAAATACTTCTCCTTCAGCCTTCTGGCAGCGAATTCGCAGTAGCTGTGCCAGGGTTCACTTTCCTTGAATATTTCCTTAAGTGACTTACCCAGCAAAGGCTCCTTAATGGATTCCTCAAGAATGATTTCATCCATTATTCCGCCGCCCAGATAAACCTCCCCTGCTGTTTGCATTTCAACTTCTTTCCCACCCATGATATAGGCAAAGTCGGTGGTGGAAGATCCTATATCCACAACCAAGACAGGCTTTGACAGAATGTCATAGCCAACCTGTAGATGCTTGGACTGGCAGGCACTTACCATGGCCGCTCTGGACTCGGAAATAATCCTTACGGGAGGATAGCCTGCTCTTACGAAAATATCTCTATATCTTTCGCGGTCGTGCTTATTCCATCCTGCAGGGCATCCCACATAGAAACAGCAGTCTTCGTTCTTTACAAGATCGCCGCTGCCATAGAGTTCACCCAATACGCCTGCAGCAAAGCTTTTAATATCCGCAGACACGGATTCGTCCTTAAGGAATCTGCTCTTAAAACGCAGTTTCCTCTTGATGGCGTTTTCGCTATAACAGGCTCTCTCTCCCACCTGAATCTCTCCGGATGCAAGGCTGGCATAGGCAGTTATAAAACTTCTTGCCCCTGCAACGGAAATAACCTCAGGTGTATCCAGAGATCCTTTTTCCAAACGGGATACGGCGCTTTCCGCATCCCCCAAATCAAATCCAAAAAAACGATCCATTATTTTCCTCCAGTGGCAAGACCTTTCTTAAGCAGTTCTCCGTTAAGCATCAAAGCCGGTCTTACGGTGGCTTTGTCCGGCGAAGGCATTACATCAAAGAATCCTGCCGTTTCCTCGCTATAATCTATTACGTCGATACCCTTCTTGTGAAGATAGAATTTTACTCCGCTCATCTTGGACAAGGCCATATCTCCATCCTCGCTATAGGTGGCCTCAAGGAGATCCGAGAAGAGCTCCACCTGGGCACTGTCAACGCCGCTTTCTTCAACAAACTTTGTTCCCGAGCCCTTTCCTCTGGCATCGGAAATCACCTGATCAAGGTTTCTGTCAACGGAAAGCATGGCATTTCTAAGGCCCCTATAGATCTTCTCCGGATCGATAATAAGCTCCGTCTGTTTAAGCTTCTCTCCCTTTTTCTGAGAAGGTCTTCCCGCAAAGAAGCCGGCCAGGAACAGAGCCACAGCTCCTATGGCCAGGGCAAGGAATTTGGTCCATTCCCCCAGCACATTAAGTGAGCCCAGCCTATCGTCGAGACCCATAAGCAAAGCAAGGACAGTTGCAGCCAATCCTATGAGCAAAAGAAATATGCTCTTCTTGGGAAGGCTCTTCCCCTCTTCGGAAGACATATCGCCATCCCTCTCCCAAAGCCTGGCTTCTCCTATGGAGTCAACCAGAGGAGCGGAAGTTCTAATGGACTGAAGCATATAGCTTGCTGCAGCTCTTCCTTCTTCCTCCTGGCAAGCCTCGTTATAGCTGTAAAGAAGTCTGTCCAATTCCGCTTCTATTACGCTTCCGGCCTTTTCGGGAGCCCTTGCAAGGGTAAGATCGTTGATTATCTTTTCCCTGTCCTTTTCAAGCAGTTCAAGCATTTTCATAATAGATTGTACCTCGTTAATTCAGTATATTTATCTGGTAATAATCTGATCCGCAGGAGCGGGATTTCCGCAGGCAGAGCAGAAGTTTCCGTAGTTTTCCTTTCCGCATTTACCGCAGAACCATTTTCCCGGTCTGGGCTCACCGCAGGTGGTGCAGAAGTTCTCATTGTTTATTTTTCCGCATTTGGGGCATTTCCATTCCCCTTCTTCAGTAACCTCCTGAGGAACCAGTTCAACCCCTCCTCCCTGGGAGCTTAATTCAGGTTCCAAAGCCGGGTCTCCGTAGATGCTCGGCATCAAAGCGTGCTGCAATTCCCTGCAACCTCTAAGGAGCTTCTTGTATAATTCATCTTCCGTGGATTTGGGCTCCTCATCCGAAAACTCGAATTCTATTTCCGAGAAATAGGGCGAATCCACATCCATCTCTATTTCGAAGGTATAGGATGCATCATATTTGGGTGGATCAAAGCTTATCTCCTCACCCTTTTCATCCTTATCGAAGATTTCTTCCTTTTCTTCTTCTATCTCATACTTACAATCCTTAAGCTGAGAAATATTGATAATATCGGGATTGGCTTCCTGCCATTTGCTGGAAGAGGTTACGATAAACTGCTGTTTTGCGCTATCTATCATGACCTTCGTCCTTCCCTCTCCAAAGGTGAGAGTCGGATTGAAGCTTTGGAGGGCCTTGGCGTTCTCTTCTCTATATGCAAGATGGGCTTTGATGTCCTCTACTGTCGAATGCCTTCTCTCCAAGAAGAAGGGAGAAAGCTTTCTGGCACATTCCTTACAAAGATTACCGTCCTCAAGTTTACGATTTCCCAGGAGACCTATTTCACCCCCGCAGATGCTGCAAGTCTTTTTATCAAAAATACCCATAGCAAACCTCCTTATGTGGTTAAACCCATATGCCATCTTCATGAGCACATACATATAGGAATTATAGCATTTTTCTTATATTTTCGCACTAAAAAACGCCTTAACCCTCCAAAGTCCAAACTTAACATGTAAATTAATCTATGATATAATTTTACAGATAATTCTCGAAAAGGTGGTAGCTAAAGGATAATGAGATTAGGGTATTTACTTAAAAAAATCACTTCTATCGACTACGGCAAGATGGTCCGTATCGCCAAGGAAATACACAGGGAAACAGGTAAGAGCACTTTTTCCATATTGAAGGACATGACCAAATGCGGCATTACCTACCAGGCCGGCCCCACGGATTATAGGCAGGCAGAAATGTATCTCCTTTCTCCCTATCAAAGAGAAGACATAATCACATCCGGAGTAAGCGTGGGTTATACCCGCAGTTTTTGTGATTCCAATTATTACTATCTTTTGGATGACAAATCCGAAATGTATAACCATTTCAAAAAATATCTTCACAGAGATTACAGCGTAATCAGAAGTGAAGAGGATAAAGATACCTTTATGGAGTTTATCTCCGGAAGGGATACGGTAATTATCAAGCCTGTTGAGGAAAGCGGCGGCGGCCGTGGTGTTAAGAAATTCCTCTCTGCAGATAAGGAAGAGGCATGGACCTATGCCCTCTCCCTTGCCCCTGCTTTGGTTGAGGATCTTCTCATTCAGTGTGAAGAAATGGCATCATTAAACCCCAGCAGCATCAATACCATCCGTCCTCTCACCTTCTATAAGGACGGGAAAATCACCTTCCTGGCCATCTATCTTCGCGTAGGTCAGGGCGGACTGGTTGATAATTTCTGCGACGGAGGCATGGTAAGCCCCATAGACATTGAAACAGGAGAGGTCATCTTCCCTGCCGCAGACGAGAACAATCGCTATTACGAGACACATCCAATAACCGGGGTCACCCTGCCCGGTTTCAAAATTCCATACTTTGACGAAATGAAAAAGATGGTGACGGAAGCGGCGCTGACCATACCTCAGCTTCGCTTTGTGGGATGGGATATTGCAATTACCCCAGATGGTCCCTGCATCATTGAAGGCAATCTCTATCCTTCTCACGCCTTCTTCAATTTCTCAAAGCATCATCCCGACGGAGTATACCTCCGCAGAAAATTCGAAAGTGTAATGAATGGTTAGGATATGAGTTACAGAATAGTACTGGCAGGTGGCGGTACCGGAGGTCATATCTATCCGGCCATAGCCATAGCGAATCAACTTAAAGAAGACAACCCGGATTGCCAAATCCTCTTTATCGGAAGCGATTACGGCGTGGAATGCATGGTAGTCCCTGAATTTGGTTTTGATTACAAAACCATCTCCGCCAAGGGTTGGGACTATGCCGACGGCATCTTTGGCAAGATCAAAGAGCTTTGCTCCGGAGCGGCGGCTACCACGAAGGGTTTTCTTCAATCCAGGGGAATCATAAAGAAGTTCTCTCCTCATATGGTAATAGGTACCGGCGGTTTCGTCAGCCTTCCTGTTTTGATGGCGGCCAAATCCCTCGGCATTCCCTATGCCATCCAGGAACAAAACTCCTATCCCGGTAGAACCAATCGCCTTATGTCCAAGGATGCCAGTTTGATTTTTCTCGGCATCCCAGGCGCTGAGGATGTATTCGATATGCCTGAAAAAACCATCTTCACCGGCAATCCCATAAGAAAAGTCTATTACGAAATACAAAAGGATGAAGCAAAGGAAAGGCTCAACCTTCCCAAGGACAAGAAAATCGTCTTTTCCATAGGTGGCAGTATCGGTTCCCCCGAAATAAACAGCGTAGGCTATGCCTATATGAATCGCGTCCGAGATAGAGATGATATAATCTTCCTCTTCGCAGCAGGTAAATGGCAGATAGAAGAAGTTACCAAAAAGATGGAAGAGGATGGAATCAGCGTTCCGGACAATGTTAGGCTTCTCACCTATATAGACGATATGTGGGACTATTATGCCGCGTCAGATCTGGTCATAAGCAGGGCCGGAGCCATGTCTCTGGCAGAACTGGCCACAATAGGAACTCCTACAATTCTGATTCCCCTTTCCTGGGCAATCAACAATCATCAATACTTTAATGCCAAATCCTTGGCCGACGTAGGTGGAGCCATCATAGTGGACGAAAAGACCATGGATGTGGAAAAGATTGCGGAGCAAATTGATTTATTATTGGAGAAGGAAGATGAACTTGCTTCAATGAGAAACGCCCTTAAAGGATGGTCTTCCTACGGCATAGCCTCGGAAAACATCTGCAAAGAGATATATAAACTGATTGAGAAGAAAAACAATAGATAACAAACAAAAGAACCTTTGGCAAGGCCAAAGGTTCTTTTTTATCTCATATGTCTCTTATCTGATTGCGTTTTGGCTGGAGTCCCTAAGAATTACGTCGTGTGCTCCACCCTCTACGATTGATGTGGCGGAAACCAAGGTAAGCTTGGCCTTCTCCTGCAGCTCCGGAATGGAAAGGGCTCCGCAATTGCACATGGTGGACTTAACTTTGTTGAGGGACATGGTCACATTATCGTGAAGGGGTCCCGCATAAGGTACATAGGAGTCAACTCCTTCTTCAAACTTCATGGCTCCACCGTCACCACCAAGATCGTAGCGCTGCCAATTCCTTGCACGGTTGCTGCCCTCGCCCCAATACTCCTTAACATAGTTTCCGTTTATATTCAGCCTATTGGTGGGAGATTCGTCGAATCTGGCAAAGTATCTTCCCAGCATCAGGAAGTCGGCTCCCATGGCCAAGGCCAATGTCATATGATAGTCATAAACTATTCCGCCGTCGGAACAGATTGGAACATAGACGCCCGTCTCTTCCAGGTATTCGTTTCTCGCCTTTGCCACGTCGATAACAGCAGAAGCCTGTCCTCTTCCTATACCCTTCTGCTCTCTCGTTATGCAGATGGATCCCCCGCCTATTCCTATCTTAACAAAGTCCGCGCCTGCATCAGCCAGGAATCTGAAGCCTTCCGCATCAACAACATTTCCCGCTCCCACCTTTACGGTGTCGCCATATTTGGCTCTGATCCAATCAAGAGTATCCTTCTGCCATTCGGAATAACCTTCCGAGGAATCGATACAGAGCACGTCTGCCCCTGCTTCCACCAAAGCCGGTACGCGCTCTTTATAATCCCTGCTGTTTATGCCTGCACCTACCACATAGCGCTTGCTTTCGTCCAGCAGCTCTCCCGGATTGGACTTGTGGTTGTCGTAGTCCTTACGGAAAACAAAGTGAGTGAGTCTTTGATTCTTGTCTATTATGGGAAGAGCATTAAGCTTATAATCCCAAAGTATATCGTTGGCTTTGGAAAGAGTAACTCCATCCTCCGCATATATGAGTTTATCGAAAGGAGTCATGAACTCAGATATGGGTGTGTCGGGACTCATTCTGCTTACTCTGTAATCCCTGCTGGTTACGATTCCCAGAATCTTACCCTCGGAGGTTCCGTCTTCGGTAATGGCGATTGTGGAGTGACCGCTTTTTTCCTTCAGGGCCAGCACGTCTGCAAGAGTCTGGTTAGGCCTTAAATTGCTGTCGCTTTTAACAAAGCCCGCCTTATATGACTTAACCCTTCTTATCATTTCCGCCTGAGATTCGATTGGCTGAGATCCGTATATAAAAGAAATCCCACCCTCCTTAGCCAAGGCAACCGCCATAGTGTCATTTGATACCGCTTGCATAACGGCTGAAACCAGGGGTATATTGGCCTTCAGGGCAGGCTCTTCACCTTTTCTAAACTTAACGATTGGGGTTGTAAGGCTTACATTCTCCACAATGCATTCCTTCCCCGTATAGCCGGGAACCAAAAGATACTCATTAAAGGTACGGGATGGTTCGTTGATAAACTGGGCCATGGATTTCTCCTTTCTCCTTTCGCATCTCACATATCTATTAAGAGTGATTCTATACTATACCGCCTGCACTTGCAAGGCTTATCTATCCTTTGTACCGATTGGCCACCCATTTTTCCGCATATTCTATGAATCGCTCGGTGGCTTTGCTCATTCTGCTCCTAGTAGTATTGTCAATGAAAAGAGATGTGAAAGAGATTTAGATTAACGATTAGATATTTGGAGGGTAGAAATGGCAATTATCAAAACTATCGTTAGAAATATTACCGAAAAGACAAACAAGGATAATCACTACGAAGCAACAATCCTTGACAAGGCTTGGAACAATGCAGCAATCATTACAACCTGCAGAACACCAATCCTTTAATAATCCAATAGCAAGCTAATAGTTTACTTCTTAAGATAAAATATACTTGCCTTAACAGAGAAAGCCCGACATTCACCAGGAATGTCGGGTTTTCTCTATACATCCAATTTCATTATCTTTACGTTTCTGCTTCCAAGTAGCAGCGCCATTTCTTCCGCAAAGTCCAAACCGGCCTTAACCTTCATGGCTCCTCCGGAAAGAATGGTTCCGTCCCTCTTATAGATGAGAACGTCGGAATTGCCGGGGTGGTTTTTAAGGATCTCTTTGATTTCTCCCAGAATATCCTTTTCTTCCATGGCACTTCCCCTTCCTTCGCGACCGCCTTCCTGAGGTATGCGAAGCTTTACGGCGTTTCTGTAGTCCTGATGGAATTCTCTTTGTTCCCCTTTAGGCGTGGAATTGTTCCCACCATTATAGCCATTATTGCGATTTCTTTGTCCCCAGTCCTGGATTTTCGGCTCCTTATACTCATCAATCAGCTGAACATCTTCTG
>CAJOQI010000107.1 GCA_905236895.1 uncultured Peptostreptococcaceae bacterium
AGATTTGAAGAAACCCTGGAGATGGCCAAGGACTTTATTCCTGCCGACGCTTTGATTCACTCCGCAGGAAGTCCCTCCGTAATACTCCACCACTCCACCTT
Source organism: uncultured Peptostreptococcaceae bacterium (assembly GCA_905236895.1). Taxonomy (GTDB): domain Bacteria; phylum Bacillota; class Clostridia; order Peptostreptococcales; family Anaerovoracaceae; genus Eubacterium_B. The sequence continues at coordinate 102 of CAJOQI010000107.1, forward strand.
TATGGAGGCAGTAAGGGTTGGAGACCTTCTCTACGGACTTTGTCCTGTGGAAGAGGAAATCTATAGGGAAACCAAATTCCAGGACGTTCTCACATGGGAAACCTATGTGGCCATGGTTAAGACCGTTCCCCGGGGAGAGCCTGTAGGCTACGGAACTTCCTATACCGCAGAGAGGGACATGAAGGTTGCAACCATTCCCGTTGGCTATGTTGACGGCTTTGATAGAAGGCTTTCCAACGGCGGTCATGTAATAATAAACGGAATACTCGCTCCCATCTGCGGCACAGTCTGCATGGACCAGTGCATGATAGATGTTACGGATATTCCGAATGTTAATTACGGTGATAAAGTTATTCTTATCGGCCAGGGCATGGACATCCTTGAGAGATCAAAGGAAATGAACTGTACCGTGGACGAGGTTGTTTGTGGAATCGGAAAAAGAGTTCCAAGAATATACGTGGATTAATCCTCTTCAGGCTCCTGAATCTTGGTGACCCAGAGTTTGGTTACTCTTCTCTCATCCATTCCGATTACCTTAAGATTATAGCCTTCGAACTCAACGGATTCTCCGCTTCTGGGGAAGTCTCCCTTAAGTTCGATAACGAGGCCACCTGCTGTGGCGGAATCGTAGTCGTATTCATCCTCAGGCACGTCGATAAGTTCCAGGAATTCGGAGATTGGCAAATCGCCTCTTATCCTAAACCTGTCCTCCCCTACCTGGTGAACGTCGGTTTCTACCGTATCCGTTTCGTCCCAGATATCCCCAACGATTTCTTCCAGCACGTCCTCCATGGATATTACACCAAGGGTGGCAGAATACTCGTCAGTTACAATCGCCAGATGCTGGCGATTTTTCTTTAGGGTATCCAGCACCTTGGGAAGTCTGGTGGTCTTATAAACAAAGCATGGTTCCATAAGGATGGATCTAATGTCCGCATTCTCGTCTTCAGCCAAAGCCTTAAGAAGATGGTTTAAGTGAACCACCCCGATTACGTGGTCAATTGTATCCTCGTATACGGGGATCCTGCTATGGGTGCTGGAAAGGGCAGCTTCTATAATATCCTTCCTATCATCATCAATATCGATGGCAAGAACGTCAACCCTCGAAGTCATAACCTCATCCGCTGAGGTATCCGCAAAATCGATTGCAGCCGAAACCATTTCCGACCTGGTGGCGTCCAGAACTCCCTCCCCTTCAGCAGTTTCGATTATGGACTGAAGCTCAGCTGCCGTTTCCTCTTCGTTGTCCTTGCCCTGATCCTCTTTGATGGGCTTGGTTATGAGATTAACCAGACCAACAACCAGAAGAGTTATGGGCGCAAATATGATCTTCAGTGCGCTTAAGGAATTGGCTGTTGAAAGGGAAACCCTATTGGCGTTTTCCTTGCAATAAATCTTGGGTATTGTCTCACCAAAGATGATGACCAATATCGTAACGATTAAGGTACCCAACCAGTTCAGCTTGTCGGATCCGAAGATAAGAATCACAAGAACCGTGGTAAGAGATGATGCCACGATATTAACCAGATTGTTACCGATCAAAATCGTGGAAAGGGTATCGTCAAACTCCTCTGCCAGGGTAAGGGCTCTCTTTGCCTTCTTTGATCCCTTCTCTGCTTCGTTCTCAAGCCTTATATGATTGCAGCTGGAGAAAGCCATCTCCGCTCCGGAGAAATAGGCGGAAAGAAGAATGGAAAGAACTATTCCCGCAATAACCAGTCCTATAATCATGCTCTCACCCCCTCTTCATCTGCTGAGTCTTTTTCGCTTTCATCAGCCAGATCTTCCTCCTCGGGAAGAACCTCTATCTTAAGCTTATAGATTCTATTATGCTCGATTTCATCCACAGTGATATGGAGATTGTGATAATCAAAGGCTTCACCCTTCTCGGGGATCTCGGGGAATTGCTCCAAGGCCCAGTCCGCCATAATAAGATTGGTGAACCGTTCCTCGTTTTCCTCTTCTTCGGGATCCTCAAAGTCCATATAGTCGAATACGCTCATAACCGTTTCATCGCCACTGGATATATATGTGTTTTCCGCAATCTCAACTATAGGCTCAAGGATTTCGTCATCCTCGTCCCAGATTTCCCCAACCAGCTCTTCCAATATATCCTCTACCGTTACAACCCCAAGAGTTCCACCGTAGGCGTCTGTAATTACCGCCATATTAAGCTTTCTGGTGGACATATTGTAGAGAAGTTCGTTAATTTGAGTGCTTTGGTGGGTGTAATATACCTCGTCCAAAAGATATCTGACTTCGGGAATCTCCTTGTTAGCTATATAAGCACGGAGGAATTTCCTTATTTGAAGAACACCGATTATATTATCCAGGCTATCCTCATAGACCGGGATTCTGCTGTGGTTATGGGATTTAATAAGCTCCAAAGCCTCTTCGGGGCTCTTGTCAACATCGAGACCCACCACATCAACTCTGGGGGTAAGGGTGCTGGCTGCAGTCACATCCGAAAACTGAAGGGTTGAAGCTATGAGGTCGCTCTCCTCGTCGGAGATAAAGCCCTCCTCCGCCAGGTCCTCAATAATATCGTAAAGTTCGTCCTCCGTAACCGTGGCCTCTTCACCCTTGGAATGCTTCATAACAAAGCCGCTGAAGAGGGTCAAAATGCTCTCCAGAGGCTTGATTAGCTTCATAAGAAACACAAGAAAACCTGAGCAAGCCAGGCTTACCTTCTCCGGTATTTTTTTGCCGATGCTCTTGGGGAGCATCTCTCCCAGGAAAAACATGAGAAGGGTCACAATTACAGTGGATAGGGTTACTGCGGAAAGGCCCCATTTTCTGGTTACCATTACCGTAACAACCGATGCAGCTGCAATGTGAGCAATATTGGTTAGAATAAGCAGTGTGGTGATTGCCCTGTCAAAATTGTCAAGGACATACATCACCTTCTTGCCTCTGATGTCGCCGCGCTCTGCGACAACCTTTATTTTATTCTTGGACACGGAGGCTATCGCGGTTTCGGTTAAAGCAAAATATGCCGACGCAATAAACATCAGTATCACAAAGATTATAGACAATCGACCGTCAGGATCCATTAAGGATGTTTCAACTCGCTTTCTTACCTATTTTTACTTACTTCTAAGCAGGTATATATGGTGGAATTATACCATATACCCATTTCAAATGCAAAATCCTCCCCTTTCCAATTATGGATGGGTTTCTTGTGATATAATTTAACTGAGCAAAGAATTATTAATCTTTGGAGGTTTGTTATGAAGCTTATTACATGCAAAGTTAAGGATTCCACACCTTTCGTGGGAGTTTTATCGGATAATAATGTTTATAAATTGGATTTTCCCGGTTCTACCATGACCGACTATATTAAATCAGGAATTGCCATAGAAGATACTCTTAAGCAGTTGGACTCTGCCCAAAGCTTTGATTTAAGTGAGGTTGAGATTCTTTCACCTATCCCTGAGCCTGTTCAGGACATAGTTTGTCTAGGAATGAATTATACGGCCCATGCTGCGGAAGCCAAGGGCTTTAACGACGCCTTTGATAAGAAAGACGCGGCAGTCTATTTCTCCAAAAGAGCAAGCTACTGCCAGGGGCCGGGAGGTATTATCCCCGCACACGAGAATCTTGCCTCTATGCTGGACTATGAGGTAGAGCTGGCTGTAGTAATCGGGAAAGACGCTTTCAATGTATCTCCCGAAGATGCGGAGGAATATATCTTCGGCTATACCATCTTAAACGACGTAACCGCAAGAGAGGTTCAGACCAAGCACAATCAGTGGTATTTCGGCAAAAGCTTTGATGGATTTACTCCCATGGGGCCTTGGATTGTAACAAAGGATGAGATTTCCTTCCCTCCCGCTCTCACAATTCAGTCCTATATCAACGGCGAACTTCGCCAAAACAGCAATACCTCCAATCTGATTCACAGTATTCCGGAGATAATCAGTGAGCTTTCCGCAGGAATGACTCTTAAGGCCGGCACCATTATAGCAACGGGAACACCGGAAGGTGTTGGAATGGGCATGAACCCACCAACCTTCCTAAAGCCGGGAGATGAAGTTAAATGCTTTATCGAAGGGATTGGGGAATTAGTGAATATTGTTAAATAACTATATTAAGCCATTTCTTTTTCTTTAATCTGATCAGGAAAACCGTACCCCTTATTACCAATTCAATAGCCATGGCTCCCCACATTCCAACGAGGCCTGCCCTTGGAGCCATGAGCAAAGCCAAGGGTATTCTTATAAGCCACATGCTTCCAAGGAGCATGAGGCTTGGTTTTAATGTATCCCCCACACCTCTGAAGGCTCCGTTGGATACCTCCGTTGCACAGTAGAAGGGCTCCGCTATTGCAACGGTTCTCAATACACCAACCCCCAGAGTCTGTATCTCTTTTACAGGAGTTAGGAGGGCCAACATAAATGGAGCAAAGATATACATAAAGGTTGCAGTCAGGGTTATTACTCCCATACCAATACCTACGGCCAGCCAGGCCAGCTTATTGGCCAAGTCCTTTCGCCTGGCTCCAACGCTTTGTCCAACCAGGGTGCTGGCAGCCACCTGAACGCCGTAGGAAGGCATAAAGCATATGCTTTCTACGGATAGAGCAAAGGAATTAGCCGCGATTGGCACCGTACCAAATGAGGCGGCAATCTTGATGAAAGCGATATGAGCACCGGACATTCCCGCAGACTCAACTGCGATTGGAATCGCAATCCTGAGAGCTTTATCTATGATTTTCCCGTCGAAGTCCGTCTTTTCACCCTTTCTAAGCTTCAGATTGGGCGAAACAAAGAATACAAATCCAATTATTATTATGGCTGCAATGGTTTCTGAAATCACCGTACCAAGGGCTGCCCCCATCACCCCAAGTCCCATGCCCGGGATATGAG
>CAJOQI010000108.1 GCA_905236895.1 uncultured Peptostreptococcaceae bacterium
ATCGGTGAAAAGGTAAACCTGGATTTGGTATTCCCCGAAGACTATGGCGTGGAAGAACTGAATGGAAAGCCCGTTGTATTTGAAGTAACCATTAACCATAAGAGCGTAACAACCTATCCGGAACTGAATGATGATTTTGTTAAAGAGTATACGGATTTCCAGACTGTAGATGAGCTTAAGGATGACATCAGAACCTATATCAAGGAATCCAAGGAAAGCGAAGCAAAGTCCGAGGTTCAGGCCGCAATGTGGAATAAGATTCTTAATGAATCCACCGTCCTTAAGGAGCCTGAAGCGGAGAAGAATACCCTTATAGAAGAAGCTGAACTGATTGAGGAGGACTATAGATATCAGGCCGAAAGCTATGGAATGGAATGGGCGGACTTCCTGGCCATGTTCATGGGAACCGATGAGGAAGGTTTTCAGATCGCCAAGGATGAATTCGTAAGCGGAACCCTTAAGGATGAACTTTTAACATATGCCATTGCCAAAAATGAAAAGATTACCTTTACAGATAAGGAATATGAAAATGAATTGGCAAGGCTGTTGGAAGAAAGCGACTATACGGAAGAGACCTTCAAGGAGGATTACGGAATGACCATCAGAGAATATGCGGATGGAAACGGATGGAAGTTCAGCATGTTCAAGGAAAAGGTTATGGACAAGATAATGTCTCTTGGCACAGAAGTAAGTCAGGATGAATTCGACAATTTCTACGAGACCGAAGTTGAGGTCGAAGCAGAAGTTCCCGAAGACTAAACCGGATAGAGAAGAGGAGGGAAACCTCCTCTTTTTTTATACATGCCTTCATATAAACCTTAAGCAATATTTAGTTTTTAGGTATAGCATAATTGGTTGAAATATAGTAAAATATTATGGGTTATGGTCTAAAGGAAAAGGGAGATTGGGAGGTATTATTTATGAAATGTCCGTTTTGTGATAACCAAGACACCAAAGTAATCGATTCAAGACCCATCGAAGAAGGAAAAGCAATCCGCCGTCGCAGAGAGTGCGAAGAATGCGGAAAGCGTTTTACTACCTACGAAAAGGTTGAGAGCAATATTATCATGGTTGTAAAGAAGGACGGAAGCCGCGAGGCCTTTGATAGGGATAAGGTGCTTAGCGGAATAGTAAAGGCTTGCGAGAAAAGACCTGTTTCCATGGCCGAGATCGAGAAGGTTGTTAACGAAATCGAAAGAGGCCTGAACAATATGATGGAAAAGGAAGTTAAGAGCACCTTTATCGGGGAATTGGTCATGGAGCAGCTTAAGAACCTTGACGAGGTTGCTTATGTGCGTTTTGCCTCCGTTTACAGACAGTTTACGGATGTAAATACCTTCATCAAAGAAATCGAAGAATTGATGGGGAATAAATCCAAGGAGAAATAAGTATGACACTTTGCAGAATCGCCATCGACGGTCCCGGAGGTGCGGGAAAGAGCACCGTGGCAAAAATCCTTGCCCAGGATCTGAAATTGGACTATGTTGATACTGGCGCCATGTATAGAGCAATCGGCCTTAAGCTCTTAAACCTGGGAATGGAAATAGTTGAAGGCCCGGCTCTTGATGAAATGCTGGAAAAGACGGATATTGATTTTTCAGATGGAAAGATCTACCTGGATGGTGAAGATGTTAGCGGATTCATCAGAACTCCTGAAGTTTCAATGGCAGCTTCCGCTTGCTCCGCTCTTGGTGAAGTGAGAAAGAAACTGGTTGCCCTACAGAAGGATATGGGGGGAAGAAAGAGCCTTGTAATGGACGGAAGGGATATAGGAACCAATGTTATGCCTGATGCGGAGTATAAATTCTATATCACCGCCACAGCGGAAGAAAGAGCCAGGAGACGATATTTGGAACTTAAGGAGAAGGGCGAAGAAGCGGATTACGATCAGGTTCTGGAAGAAATAAACCAGCGTGATTATAACGATATGCACAGAGACCTGGATCCATTAAAGCGTGCAGATGATGCAGTTTTGGTTGACACCACGGAGATGGATATAGAAACCGTGGTGAAAAACCTGAAGAATATGATCGAGAAATAAAAAGAAAAGCTGCCGGCAGAAAGGTTGTTATGAAGATAAAACTTTTGCCGGAAGATGAGAGGCCCAGAGAAAGGGCCATGTCAAAGGGAATCGGAAAACTATCCGATCAGGAACTTCTCGCACTTATTATCAGGACCGGAGATGAAAGCCTTTCGGCTCAGGAATTGGCCGGAATCCTGACAGACAGAATAGGAGAAGGATTAAGGGGTATATCCCATGCGTCCATTGCCGAACTTATGGAGATTAAAGGCATAGGAAAGAGCAAAGCTTGCTCCATAGCGGCGGCTTTTGAACTTGGGCGAAGGGTGAATAGCAGAACCCCTAAAGAAAAATCAAGAATTTACTCAGCCTCCGACGTTGCCAAACTGTTTATGGCGGATTTAAGAGGCGAGAAAAAGGAACACTTCCAACTGGTGATGCTGGACAGCAAAGCCGGGGTAATGGCGGTGGAAGAAATCTCTGTAGGGGAACTGACGGCAGCGCCGGTTCATCCCAGGGAGGCTTTCTCTCCCGCAGTCAAGAGAAGTGCGGCTTCTGTGGTCTTTGTTCACAATCACCCCAGCGGGGACCCCACGCCCAGCGGTGCGGATTTGGAAACCACCAAACTCCTTTGTTCCGCAGGAAAGATCTTGGGGATAAGAGTTCTGGATCACGTGATAATCGGTGACGGAGAATACAGCAGCATAAAAGAATTGGGTTATTTGGAATAGAGTTTATTTTCAGGAGGTTGCGTAAAGCATGGGATTTCTATCAAAGGATATGGGTATCGACTTAGGTACCGCCAATACACTGATTTTCATCAAGGAGAAGGGAATCGTTCTCAATGAGCCGTCGGTTATAGCCGTGGACAAGAGAAGGGATTTGGTTATTGCAGTAGGTAACGAAGCCAAGGATATGCTTGGAAAGGCTCCGGATCATATTGCTGTTATCAGACCTTTGCAGGACGGTGTTATTTCCGATTTTGATCGCACCTCCGATATGCTTAGAGCCTTTATTGAGAAGGCCGTTACCGCAAATAGAATTAAGAACTTCAGGGTTGTGGTAGGAGTTCCCAGCGGCGTAACCGCAGTTGAGAAAAAGGCTGTGGAAGAAGTGGTTAGACAGATGGGGGCATCCGAAGTGTATATTTTGGAAGAGCCTATGGCAGCTGCAATCGGAGCAGGACTTGATGTGGACAGTTCAACTGCTTGCATGATTGCGGATATTGGTGGAGGAACAACAGATATTGCAATTATCGCCCTTGGAGGTATAGTTGCCAGCACATCCATAAGACACGCCGGAGATAAATTCAACGAAGCAATCATTGAATATGTGAGAAAGAGATACTCTCTCCTGATTGGTGAAAGAACTGCCGAGAATCTTAAGATTCAGGCGGGAGCAGCATGCTTGGATGTGGATGAAAACGGTGACGAGATTATCAAAACCGTTAAGGCCAGCGGAAGAGATATTATTTCCGGCCTTCCCAAGGTTATCGAAGTTACCAATAGGGACATTATGCTGGGCCTTCAGGAATCCATTGACATAGTAATAGACGGTATCAAAGCCACTATCGAAAAGGCTCCACCTGAGATTGCTGCTGATATTGCTGCAAACGGAATGGTTCTTTCCGGAGGCGGCGGAAATATATATAATTTGGATAAATTGATTGAGAAGAGAACCAATGTGAAAGCAACGGTTGCGGAGAATGCCTTCGAAGCGGTAGCAGAAGGTACGGGAAAGAGCTTCGATAATATGGAGACTCTCAGAATTCATGCCGCCACCAATAAGAGAAGATGAACTTTATAAAAGAACATAAACTAGTAAGTGCCATTGCTCTCATAATGATTTTAAGTATAGGCCTCTTGGTTGTAACTTTGATCTTTGGAGAATCCGGTGGCACCGGCTTTATTAACAGACTATATACGGCCATAGAAAGGCCCATGACCAATGCCGGATCCACTCTCAAGGAGAATGTATCCGGTCTCTTTGCGTATCAGGATCTTTTGGACGAGAACAAAGCCTTGAGAGAGGAAAACGAGAACCTGAAGGAAGAAGTGAGCAATCTTACCATGAATGCGGGAGAGCTTCAGGAATTGAAGGAATTGGCCAAGGCTCTTAACTACGACCTTATTGAAGGTGAGAAGGATATTGTAACCTGTAATGTAATATCCATGGACGGAACCAATTGGACCAATGCCTTCATGATAGATAAGGGAACGGAAAGCGGAATCAGCAAGGACAATTATGTTATCTGTGGGGAAGGTCTGGTAGGAAGAATATTGGAAACGGATGTAGGTTGGTCCAAGGTGCTTCCTATTATTGACGAATCCAGCAGAATAAGCTTTGCCATAGAAAGCAATAGGGATTTGCTTGGAATAATAGAAGGCTCCAAGGACGGGATTTTGGCCGGATATATGCTTGATACGGAGGCGGAAGCCAAAGAAGGGGATATACTTGTAACCTCCGGACTTGGAAGATTCCCTGCGGGAATTAAAATCGGCAAAGTAACAAGAGCAGGATATGACAGCAATAAACAGCTTATGACTATTTCCGTAAGATCGGAAGTTGACTTTGCAAGTCTCAGGAAGGTAAGCGTAGTATTATGAAGACCAGAGTAGCAATTATATTCTTTGCCATTTCATTCCTCCTAAGACCTATGCTTCAGGTCTTTCTGCCGGAATGGATGACTTTGGACCTCTGCCTGTGCATCTATATTGCCATGGCGGTAACGATGGATAAGGATAGCATTGCGGGGCCCATGATTGCGGCCTTTGTTTTTATGGTCATTAGCGATATCATCTTCAGCCAATATGTGGGGGTTACTCCTTTGGCAATGCTTGCTACCACAGGTTTTATCTTTGCTCTTAAAACCATGTATGATGTGGAAAACAAGCTGATGGATATAATCAATATGGTATTGGGATTTCTGGTTTTCCATTCAGCCTATTGGCTAATATACAAACTCCTGGGATCACCCTATAGTTTCCTATACATGTTGGGGAAGCTTCCTTGGCTTCTGCTGACAGAATCGGTGATTACGGGTATAATAATTCTGTTAATCGTAAGGGCTAAAATACAGAAGAGAAGATACGACTATTTCAAATGAAGCAGAGAATTAGGGACAATATTAGATATAGAAATCTGGTAAGCATTATTCTGTTTTTAATGCTTATTCTTGCTGTTAGGCTTTTTGTTGTTACCATGCTTCAGCATGATGACTGGGAAGAAGCCGCTGCATCTCAGAGCACCAAAACCCTCTATACATCTGCCCCCAGGGGAAATATCTACGACAGAAACGGCGTGCTTCTGGCAGGAAACCGCCAGGTTTTTTCCGTGAAATTCAATGCCAGTAATTTAACCTCTCAGGAGATAAACGAAACCGTTCTCACCATGATGAATAAGCTGGAGGAGAACAAGGATACCTATAACGACGACTTCCCCATCTTTATGAGAGGGGATACCTTTACATATACCTATGATAAGAATATGATACAGTGGCTGGTTAAAAACGGATATAGCAGTACTACCACCGCTGAGCAGGTCTTCAATATGGCGAGAGCCGAATACGACATCAAACCTGAACTTGATAGATATGATGCAATGGAGGAATTGGAGACCAAACACAATGTCTATCTTCCAATCAACGTCCGCAATATGAGATTCACCTACGAGATAAGCAAGAGTAATTTCTGGTCAAGATTTGGACTTGAGAGCGAAGACGGACAGGAGATTCCACCGGAGGAGTGCTTCAGACAGCTTAGAAAATACTATAGCATTGATGAAAGCTTAAGCGACGAAGATGCTAGAAAGATAATGGTGGTAAGGAATAAGATTACCGAGGGAATCTATCAAAGATATCTTCCTATCACCGTGGCTACGGATATAAGCAATCTTTCGGTTATCTTTTTCAACGAAATGAATCTGCCCGGAGTTACCGTTTCTCAGGATACGGAGAGATATTATCCCTATGGTAATTTGGCTTCTCACATAATAGGCTATATGGGCGCCATTTCCGACGAGGAAGCTGACTATTATATGGGACAGGACTACCTCATTACTGACCTTGTGGGTAAAGCAGGTATTGAGCAGGCCCTTGAATCCGACCTTCACGGAACCCCGGGAATAGAAACCATCATAGTAAACAGCGACGGAGAATATGTTTCCACCCTTGAAAAGCAGGAGACAAAGAAGGGAAGCGATGTTTATCTGACTTTTGATGTGGCCCTCCAGGAGAAGGTGGAAGCCACTTTGAAAAGAGGCATTGAAAGAAGCGAATACGCCAAGCAAGGGGCTGCGGTTCTTCTTGATGTTAAGACTGCAGACGTTTTGGCCATGGCCAGCTATCCGGACTTTGATCTCAATATATTTGCTGACGGTATTTCCGACGAAGAGTGGGCTTCCGTTCAGCCGGATAACCCGAGAGACGCATTTTCACCCACCCCTTTATATAACAATGCCACCATGGCTTCTGCAGCGCCGGGTTCAACTTTTAAGCCCATAACGGCCCTCACGGCCTTGGCCTGCGGCCTGGATCCCAATATGCAAATCGAGGACGGGGGATATATTGAGATAGCCGGTAAGGAATTCGGCTGCTCAATCTGGAATGATGTAAAGGCAACCCACGGAATGGAAAATCTGGAGTGGGGTCTCGGTAATTCCTGCAATTATTATTTTGCTTGTATAGCTACGGGAAAGAATTGGAATAACGGAAAGTCCTTGGGATATACCAAGGAGATTTCTATTGACGATATTCTTGAAAAGGCCAGAGCCTACGGACTGGGCAGTTCTACGGGTATCGAAATCTACGAAACCGTTAGACCGGCAGTTTCCGTAGAAACAAAGATGGAAAGCTATAGAGCCGCTGTTTGGGAGGCTCTTTACGACAGATCCAGAGAGTTTTTCTCCGCTGAAGTTTATAACGATTATGGACGCCTTACGGATAATATAACAAAGATTTCAAACTGGATTTACGAGAATCCCGAGTTCGGAGATCTTATGGATCTTATGCTCAGGGAAACCGATGTAATGGAGGATAAGATAGAGGATTGCGCCACCATGGTTAAATTCGACTATTTTATTCAGGCGGAGTGGACCACCTTCGATGTATTCAACGTTTCAATCGGACAGGGTGACAATAACTATACGCCGGTACAGATGGCTAATTTTATCGCAACTCTTGGAAACGGCGGCTATAGAAATCAGGTTAGCGTAGTTTACGGAATTGAAGGACAGGGCAAGACAGTAAAGGCCCAGCCTGTGGATACCAATACAACCCCGGAAGAAATCAAGAAAGTAATCCAGGGTATGAAAAGGGTATGCACCAGCGGTACCTTAAGGGAAGACCTTAGCGACTATCCCATTTCTGTAGCCGGAAAAACCGGAACAGCTGAATACCAGGCTATCAAGCAGCCTGCAGACGAGGTTAAATATATTCAAGAGCATCTGAAGGACTTTAACGAGGAAGCGGAAACAAAGATTACCTGGAAGCAGGTTGAACGGAAAGTAAAGGAAATGATGAAGATAGACGCCAACGCCTATCCCAATGAAGACGATACCGTTGATGCGGCTTTGATAGAACTTTCCGACCATGTTATCAATCAAAGCATGATCGATAAGTATAAGGATAGATACGAAGACTTCTCTTGGATCGTAACCCTTGCACCTGCAGACGATCCTCAGGTGGCTATAGTTATAATGCTTCCCGAAGGTGGAACCGCATCTGACAATGGTCAGCTTATGAGAGAGTTATTGGATGATTATTTCGGCTATTCCGGTGATGAGGTTGATCCGGTTCACTATGTTCCTACTGACAATGACGGCTCCAATGTGATACAATAATTAATTGGAGGAAAGGCATGGGAAAAGTATTCGTCGTTGCTTCCGGAAAGGGAGGCACAGGAAAGACAATGTTCTCCGTTAACCTGGGTGCCACCTTGGCCAAGAAAGGCTATAGCGTGGTTCTGGTTGACATGGATATGGGTCTCAGAAATCTGGACCTCTATTTTGGTTTGGAAGACAATGTTGTCTACGACGTTTACGATGTTTTGACCGGACTCTGCAAGATTAAGCAGGCTTTGATTAAGGATAAGAGGTTCGACAACCTCTATGTAATGGCTTCTTCTCCATCAAGAAGTGACGGATTCCTTACACCACTTCATATGAAGGTCCTCTCTGAAAAACTAAAAGAGGAATTTGATTTCGTCATTATAGACGGACCTTCAGGCATAGATGACGGACTGGTGCTTGCTGCTGCAGGTGCAGACGAGGGAATAATAGTTATTAACCCTGAATATGCCTCAATGAGAGATGGAGATAATTTGGATAGACAACTAATGGACTTGGGAATCCAGAAAAGATTCCTGGTTATTAACAATCTGGATGTTGAACTTATGGAAGAAGGATATATTCCATCTCTCGGAGAAATTATGAGCACTCTTTCTCCTGTCCTGGCAGGAGTTATTCAGGCCGACCAGAATATAAGGATTTCAACTAATCTGGGAGTTCCTATTGTGATTAAAGAGGGAACCTATATAGAGGAAAACTTCAATAATATCGCTGATAGAATTCTTTCTGATGAAGAAGAGGAAGATATGGGACTTCGCGTAGAAGACCTTACAGAAGATTTTGAACAGAGTGAAGAGAATATTGAGGAATAATCCCTGTATATGATGCGGGGATTTTTTTGTTGTTTATAATAAGGTTAATTTGTGATATAATTAACCATCTTTATGAAGTTACTGTTTAGACAATAAGGAGAGAGCTATGAAGAAGGTTTTTAGTTTATTTCTATGTTTAGCCTTGGTTCTGTCTTTCACAGTTTCGGTAATGGCTGAGGGGTCGGGAGATTATGGATTCAGTGTAACCGATGAAGAAAAAGCTGCAAAGCAGGAAAGAGACGACGCCTATAATGACTTAAACGAAGCAAAGGCAGAGTTGGAAGCAGCAGAAGAAGCGGTTGACCAAAGTCAAAAAGACCTGGATGATGCAAACGCAGCCCTTGAAGAAGCGGAGAAACCTGTTAAGGATGCAGAAGCGGAAAAGAAGGCTGCGGAAGAAGAAAAAGCTACTGCTGAGCAGAATAAAGAGAATGCGGACAAAGCCTTGGAAAATGCTGAAAAGGCTAAAGAAGACGCAGATAAAGCCGTAGAAGAAGCCGAGAAGGCTAAGACCGATGCAGATGCTGAGGAACAAGCAGCCAAGGAAGAGAAGGACGCTGCTGACGAAGCAAAGGCCCAGGCAGATAGTGAACTTGAAACGGCAGAACAGGAACTGACTGACTATCAGGAGCAGATGGAGAAACTTAAAAACTCCAGAGATTTCTTTGAATGGCTTTCCGAGAACGGTGATACAGATGATATTAAGCAGGATGCTGCACGTGCTGTAAGAGTTCTTGATAACAAAATGGCAGCAGATGATGAGGCAGTAGTACTTAATGATGGATCCTTCATTCTTGGAACCATAACTCCTTTCTCAACTGTATATCCATCCACAGTGTTAGGAGAAGATACGGATGCAACCCATCTTAATAATATGAAGAAGGCCCTTAAGTGGTTTAATATCGGTAATACGGATTATAGATCCCAGGATCCGTCCATAGTGCAACTACCTGTGTCACCAACACTTATGGCAATGGGTCAAATCAATGCCAACTATATTGCTGACGATAACTGGGGACATACCAGAACCTTTAATGCTATGGAGAATATCGCACAGGCTGGAGCCGGTGCAGAGAACGAGAATTATAATCCTTACATTGGCTGGCATGATGATGAAAAGAAAGTATATGAATACCTTCAGGAATATCCTGAAGCAACAGAAGATGAAGTAAATACTGCAATCGGAATAAAATCCACAGTGACAGGTCACTATCAAACACTTATGGAAGTGGATTATCCTACAGAATTAATCGGTGGCTATGGATATGCTGTTGGTTCTTGGGAAAATAATGGCAATACATATGTTTCTACAGTTCATACTCATCAGTTCTGCTGGAATACCAATGCAGGATCCGGAATAAGTGTTTCTGCTATGAACAACTATATCACTGAGTATGAGAATAGCATTTCCGAAGAAGAGGCCGCGCTTAAGGAAAAGGTAGAAGAGGCTCAGAAGAAGGCTGGCGAGGCTAACGAAAAGGCTGAAGAAGCAAATGATGCATATGAAGCCGCAAAAGAAAAGGCTGTGGAAGCAGCAGATGCATTGGAAAAGGCTAAAGAAGATGCTGCTACTGCTGAAGATGAACTTAATGATGCTCAGGCAGCCAAGGATGAAGCAGATCAAGCTTTAGAGGAAGCTACAGCGAATGCTGAAGAGGCTAAGGACAAATACGATGAGGCTAAGAAGGAGTATGACGAAAAGGCTCCTGCCTTAGAGAAAGCCAAGGAAGATGCAGAAAAGGCATTAGAAGAAGCAGAAGAAAACCTGGTAAATGCTAAGGAAAAGAGAATCGCAGCAGGGGATAGACTTGTTGAAGCCCAGAAGAAATATGATGCTATCATCGTAAAGGACATTAGCATTGATGGTTTGAGTGATGAATGCTTTGTTGGAGAAAGCATCGATAAGTCAAGTGCTGTTGTAACCATAACTCATGAGGATGGAAGCGAAGAAGTACTTTCTGCAGGAGACTATGAAATAGACGATTCTGCAATTCCAAAGGCTCTTACACCTGAAGAGGTTCTATCTGCCAAGGATAAACCAATCGAGGTTAAGGGAAGCATTACATATCAGGGTAAGACCATTGAAGGAACCATTAAGGTTAAGACCAGGGATTATGAAATCATCGAAAACGCCAATGATTCATGGACAAAGGGAAGCGGAATGGATTATTCCCTTACATCCAATGCTCCATATGATAAGCGTACAGAGGTCTATGTAGCAGGTTCTCAGGTTAAGGCAGATAACTATACTTTTGAAGAGGGAAGCACCAAGGTTAACTTTAAGAATAGTTTTATGGAAAGTCTTGAACCAGGCACATACGAGGTTATTGTATTCGCTACAGACGGTATGGCTAAAACCAATATGACCGTGATTGCTGAAGAAAAGACTGAACCAAGCGAGGAGCAAACAACTCCAACAACTGACGATTCTACCACACCATCAAAGAAATCATCCTCCGTACCAAATACCGGAGATGAAAGTAACCCTGGTCTCTGGATTGGAATCCTGGCTGTAGGTTTGGGTGTTGCAGCGGGAGTGACCGTTAACAGAAGAAAACGCTAATAACCTAAAGACTATAAACACTAAAAAGCCGAGAGGACATCCTCTCGGCTTTGTTGTTATATGGGTTTATGCTGTGTTAAGGTAGTTTGGCTTTAATTATAGTGATGTCTTAAAACTGTATCTTCTTATTCCTTGCGCCGATGTTAAGGACAAATCCTATAGCCAGCATATTGGCAAGTACTGAGGTTCCGCCGTAGCTGAGGAAGGGAAGGGTGATTCCCGTTACAGGCATCATTCCCATGGTCATGGCGATATTCTCGAATATCTGGAAGGTGAACATTCCAATAACACCAGAGATAAT
>CAJOQI010000109.1 GCA_905236895.1 uncultured Peptostreptococcaceae bacterium
AAATACCACAGAACAGTGGATTGCGGATCACGAAAAAGAAAAAGCAGACCAGGCAGCAGCTGCGGCAGAAGCAGCAAAGGCTGCGGAAATTGCAGCAGCACAAGAAGCAGCAGCAAAGGCTCGGGCAGAGGCTGAAGAAGCCGCAAGACTGGCTGAAGAAGCAAAGAGAAGAGCAGAGGCCGCTCAGGCAAATGCTCAGAACTATCAGGCCGGCGCCGGTGCAGCAGGTGGATTCGCCCAGCAGGGTTACAATTATCAGCCCAATCAGCAGCCGGCCTATGGTCAGCAGCAGGGAGGCTTTGCTCAGCAGGGAACTGCGCAGCAGCAGGGAGGCTTTGCTCAGCAGGGAACTGCGCAGCAGCAGGCTCCTTATACTCAGCAGGCTCCTTATGGCCAGCAGCCCTATGGACAACAGCCCTATGGACAACAGCAAAGTCCCTTTGGCACACAGGTTGGACAGAAGAATAAGCTGGTAGCCGGACTTCTTGCTATCCTTCTTGGATCACTCGGAATTCACAAATTCTATCTTGGAATGAATACCCAGGGAATCATAATGCTGGTTGTTAGCCTTGCAGGAAGCATTGTATTCGGACTTGGCCCAATTATCATGGGAATAATCGGACTGGTAGAGGGAATTAAATATCTCACAGCCTCCGATCAGGATTTCTATAATATCTACGAGGTAGGTAAGAAACCTTGGCTGTAAACATCGCTAAATAGGCTTGATGGAAGCCTTATAAACTTGAAATATGTATATCCCCATCTGCGATTAATATGCAGGTGGGGATTTTTTGTTTTTGAGCAAAAAACCCATGGGAAAATGCGGAATTTGAAGTAGTTTCCCACTAGGGTGGGGATTCTTATAAATAATACTATTTTCCCATGGAAAAATAGACGGTTTGGATGAAAATCCCCAAGAAAAATACTGACCTAAGAAAAATACGGTGAGAATAAAGAACCATATGAAAGAAACAAGTATAGAATAGTGAGAAATGAGAGCAAATTAAGAAAAACGCCAAAGCTTTTTAGCACTCATCTGTTTGAAGTGCTAACAAAGTGGTATAATAGTTTTGGTGGGGTCAGAGCCCCAATGATAGCAAAATACCAAAGTGATATAAGGAGGATTAGAAAAAATGTTGTTACCAAGCGTATTTAGAAACGATTTCTTTGATGATTTTACTGATTTTATGGGTTTTTCCACAATCAGGAATACCCAGCAGAACACTCTTATGAAGAGCGACGTTAAGGATGAGGGAAATAATTATTCCCTTATCATGGATCTTCCGGGATTCGATAAGAATGATGTTAAGATTCACCTGAAGGATGGAGCCCTTACGGTAGAAGCTACCACCAAGTCCGAAAATGAAGAAAAGGACGAGCAGGGTAAATATCTCAGAAGAGAACGATTCCAAGGAACCTGCACAAGAAGCTTCTTTGTTGGTGAACATCTAACAGAGGAGGATATTAAGGCTAAATTCGATGGAGGCGTATTAACTGTAACCGTTCCGAAGAAGGAAGCAAAACCTCAGATTGAGGAAAAGAAATATATAACTATCGAATAAAAAACCCAATAGAAATAACTCTTAAGAATAACAGATTATAAAAGTGCAAAAATCCCACTATTATGTCCATGTTACGCCTTTGTTAATGGACGTAATGGTGGGATTTTTATTCGTTTTTGTGTTCCATCAATAATAAAAAACGTAATTGACTATTTTGTAAGGAAATAATGAAAAAGCTATTGTTATCTGACTATTATGAATTTTATATAATTTAAAAAGGTGTATAATAAATATATATATATGTGTTTTTTCGTCCATCGAAAAGGTAATAATTTATATCAAAGTCTTTACAGCAGTCATAAATAATTCGGCATCTTGATTGTCCTTAAAAATGGCTCGAGCAAAATCTTTGTTGCCACCGCCTTTACCGTTAAATACTGCCACATTATCCTTTACCAGCTTTCCACAGTCCTGCGTATCAGAAAAGAGGAGCAGGGTAGAGGACTTCTTATGAAGAAGGAATAGAAGTTTGGGGAGGCTACCTGCAAGGCCGCGACCTATTTCTATTACATCGTCTATGGTAAGAAGATCAAAGGCCTTATCAAAATATAGACTTTGCCTTGGGGATCCGGTTTCGCTTTCTTGAAGGGAAAGAATATCATTGATGCTTTCTATCTCTCTATTTATAGCTTCTTTGGTAAGCTTATATAATCTATCTTTTATTCCAGTCTGCTTCTCTTGCCTTGACTGATATTTTGAGATAAGATCCTCTGGCCCTGCGGAAAGGTCCTTTTCCAGCCAAAGCATGGTGTCATAGCTTTTAACATAGTTCTTAAAAGCACGTTCGCCGGCTTCAAAAAAGATTCTAAACATTCCTTTGTTAGGTTCTACTTTATAGATTTTCACCAAACCGACCTGTCCCGCTCCGGAAGGGTGGGTGCCACAGCAGGCTACTGAATCTGCAGGCTCAGATTCGCTACCAATTGTGACTATGGTTATATCTTCTTCTATAGCCAATTTCTTGCGGAGAGGCATTTTTTCTGCTTCCTCACGGCTATCGAAGTGATGGGCAGTTACAGGAAGGTCCTGCCATATTACTTTGTTGGTCTCCAGCTCTGCTACCTTAGCCATATCCCATGTAATTTCTTTGAATTCAGGATTATCTTCCAAGCTGATATCGATGGTAAGATAGTCTTCTCCCATATGGAAGCCTCTGTTTACGCCTCCGTAAAGCTTGTAGAAAATACCTGAAAGAATATGTTCCCCGCAGTGACGCTGCATATTATCAAAGCGTCTTTCCCAATCAATGGAAAGATGAGCAATTTCTCCAACCTTAGGTATAGGAGAGTTTATCTTTTCTCCTTTTTCGTCCATAAGAGAAATAAGGTGAAATACGTTCTCCTCTTTTTCAAATACATCTATAACGGGGAAATCATTTATTTTTCCTAAGTCGCAAGACTGTCCCCCTCCTGTAGGGAAGAAAATGGTCTTGTCAAAGGTTAATAAAAGGCCTTTAGAATCCGCTGAAACAGAGGTTAGGGTGGCATCTATCTCCTTAAGATATACATCATTTCTATATAATTTGTTTGTCTCCATGGCTTGCCTCCAAGCGGAATTTACATTCTTTTACAGTCGAACAAGGGGAAGATTTTCCTCTCCGAAAATCTGTGGATAACTTGCTATTGACATGGACCCATAAACCCTTCTAACCTTGATTTATCAAGGGTTAGGGGAGAAAAGTTTTCCACAGGCCAAGGGAGTCAAAATCGTATACGATTTTTTGATTCCCTGTGGAAAAGTACCTCCGTGATTGAAAAGTGACGATTCTTTGTTGTTGACAAATCCCCTTACAAAAAAGAACAAGGGTTGACATAAAACCGTGTTTCGGACTATTCCTCCGGACCGCTGACCAATTCCAGAAAGGTCTTAAAGCTATCCAAATCGCTATCCAGGAAGAGGCCCATGATGGGATCCGTGAATTGATAATTGCCAAGAGTCTTGTATGGGGCCTTGCCCTTAAGCTCTCTTGCTACCAAAAGGGCAGTGGCGGTTCCTGCGGTGCTATTGGGGTCCTGACCTTCGATTATGATTTCACCGGAATTGGTAGCAAGCACCACGGAAATTGTGTCCTCGTCCAATCTGTAGTGGGCCTTTTTAACATGGCTATTATCCGTTGAATAAATTACATAAAGCTCCCCTTGTGAATGGGTGCTCTGGGTGAAGGCGGGGAAGATGCTGTCCAGCAATTGGTGGAATTCTTCCTTGCCTTCATCGTTTTCAAGATGTATCACGTATTCAGGCTTCTTTAGAATAATGCTGGCCTCCCAGGTGGATATGGGAAGAACCGAAATCTGCCTTGCAGAGGTAACTTTTCCCTTGCTTACGGAAATGATGCTCACAAAATTATAATATTTATCATCCACTTCCACCAAAGAAACAGCCCTATAGGTATGCCTTTCTTCGGTTTCCGTAATATCGTTTTTGAACAAAGTGGCAGGAGAGGAGGGGCTTATAACATCTGCCATACCTTCCTCCGTGCAAAGATATCTAATGGCTGAAAGGTCCTGGCCGCAGCAGCGCATCAGATAATAATTGATGATTTCATAGTGGCTTCTGAGCTTGACACAGATTTTGTCCATGAGGCCATTTGCCTCTTCTTCCTCAACTCCTTGGGATGCTTCCACCAGCCACAGGTATTCAGCTACCTGGTCGGGGAATTCTATGGAGTTTTCCTGGTTGAAGGCCACATAGTATCCGATTAGATAAAGTGCCTCTTCCTCGGTAAGGTCAATCCATTTTCCTCCCAGAGCCCCAAACATTTGGGTTTTTATAGCTTCTACCTGGGCTTCTTCCTGAGAGTCGGCTTTTTCTGAGCTTGTGGCGAATCCCTTATAGTCATCAAAGCCGTATTCCTCCGCATCAAAATAGAAGAATTGATGGACGTGATCCTCTCCGAATAGATAGTGGGTATGAAGGCCAACTACTCCCATAAGCCTGGTATTGGTGGCCTCCGCCTCAACAAAGATTGCTCCCTGAGAGGAATCCTTCTTGCCTCCCTCCAAGACCTGAAGATGGGATTGGTGTTTTTTCTTATCCGTATTTGTAGCATTTTTCTTCTTCATGATAGTTATTCTACATCATTTTGGGGAGATTGTTAAATGATACTTTTATTGCAATTCACAGAATATTCATTTAATATATGTAATGAAAAAAGACTAATTCTTAAGGGGGTGACCCATGGCCAAATACGTAATAAAACGTATTGTGCTGGCGATACTTACTGTATTTGTAATCTGCGCAATCACCTTCTTCCTGATGCATGCCATACCCGGCGGACCGTTTAACAGGGAGAAGGCTCTTAGCGAGGCTACCATTAAGGCTTTGAACGCCAGGTATAATTTGGATAAGCCTTTGCTACAGCAATTCTTACTTTACCTGAAGAACCTCTTCCATGGAGACTTTGGTGTTTCGCTGAAGAACGGAAGAGAGATTAAGGCCATAATAGGGGAGTCCTTCCCCATATCGGCAAAACTAGGTCTATCCGCCATGGCGGTAGCTCTATTCTTGGGGACCATATTTGGAAGTACCGCTGCTCTCATGAGAAATAAGCTTCCTGACAGGCTTATAGTATTCTTCTCAACCCTGTTTACAGCGGTGCCAAGCTTTATCTTGGCAACTTTGCTGCTGCTTGTATTCTGTATCCAGCTTAAGTGGATACCTGTATGGAGCGCTACAAGCCACAACTACTTCTTGCCTGTCTTAGCCCTATCGGCCTATCCTATGGCATATATTACCAGGCTTTCCAAGACCAGCATGCTGGATGCCTTGAGTCAAGACTATATCAGAACCGCAAGGGCCAAGGGCGTTTCAAAATTCAAGATGATTTTCAAACACGCACTTAGAAATTCTTTGATCCCGGTAATCACATATGCGGGACCTCAGATTGCATATATCATTACAGGATCCATGGTAATTGAGACCATCTTTACCGTTGGAGGACTGGGAAGCAAATTCGTTACTGCCATAACCAACAGAGATTATACGGTTATTATGGCCACCACCATATTCCTGGCCACCTTGGTTGTAACCGCAAATCTTATCTGCGATCTGCTTTATAAACTGGTAGATCCCAGAATTAAATATGACTAAGGGGAGGAGGAAGCATGGAAAACAATTCATTGCCAAATAAGAATCCTCTCAGTCTGCAGCTGGATTTGAGCAAATTCTCTGCTGAATCCTTTGCTCCCGCCACAGAAGATGAAAAGAGACAGCAGGACGTAATGAGCGAAAGCACAACCTTCTTTAAGGACGGTATGCGTAAGCTTCTTAAGAACCCTCTGGCGGTTATGAGCTTGATACTCCTGACCATTATCCTCATCACTATCATTGTGGCACCAATGATAGTACCCTATAGATACGAGGAAATCCTTTCCGTAAACGGAGTTCGTGACAAGGGAGCCAAGAATCTGGCGCCTTTCACTTACAGCCAAATGGAGCAGAAGTTCATAAACGAGGGAGGCCAAAGATTCCCTCATATCTTCGGAACCGACGAACAGTGTCGAGACTATTTCATAAGAGTTGTCTATGGAACGAGGATATCTCTCTTTATTGGATTCTTCGCATCCATAATCGTTTTGATAATAGGAATGATCTACGGTAGTATCTCGGGCTATTTGGGAGGCAAGGTGGACCTGATAATGATGAGAATAGTTGATATCATCTATTCTTTGCCGGACATGCTGATGATTATTCTACTGTCTGTAGTACTTCAGGAAAGACTGCAGTTTTCCAGTGGCTCCTTCTTTGCCAAAATGGGAACCAATATGGTAAGTCTGTTTATCGTATTCGGACTTCTCTACTGGGTAGGAATGTCCAGACTGATAAGAGGCCAGATTCTTTCCATCAAAGAAAACGAGTATGTTTTGGCTGCTCGCTCCATCGGAGCAAGCCCGGGAAGAATAATAAGAAAGCATATACTTCCAAACTGTCTTTCCGTAATTATTATTTCCACGGCTCTGCAGATTCCTTCCGCCATCTTTACGGAGAGTTTCTTGAGCTTTATCGGAATAGGCGTAAAGGCTCCCATGCCTTCTCTTGGCTCTCTGGCTAACGCCGCAAGAGAAGGACTTCAGAGCTATCCATATAAACTGGTATTCCCGGCTATCGTAATCTGCCTTATAGTACTCAGCCTTAATCTGCTGGGTGATGGCCTTCGTGATGCCTTTGATCCGAAATTGAAGAGGTGACGATATGAGTGAAAAACTATTAAGCGTACAAGACCTCCATACCTCTTTCTTTACGGATTCGGGAGAGGTACAGGCGGTAAACGGAGTAAACTTTGACCTTGATCCGGGAGAGATTCTGGGAATAGTAGGTGAGTCCGGCTCCGGAAAATCAGTAACCGCATATTCCATAATGCAGATTCTGGCTGACACCGGTAGGATTACCGGAGGAAAGATTCTCTTTAAGGGAGAGGATATCTCCAAATGGAGTGAAAAGCAGATGCAGAGCTTCAGGGGAGAGAATTGCTCCATCATATTCCAGGATCCAATGACCAGCCTTAACCCCGTATTTACCATCGGCGACCAGATGAAGGAAGCGGTGGTGCTCCATACGGAGAGACGTGGTGCCGAGGCTGAAGCAAGAGTAAAGGAACTTCTTGAGCTGGTTGGAATCAACGAGCCGGAGAAGAGAATGAAGCAATATCCATTCGAGCATTCAGGAGGAATGCGTCAAAGGGTTATGATAGCCATGGCTCTGGCCTGCGAACCGGATATACTCATTGCGGATGAGCCCACCACGGCTCTTGACGTAACAATTCAGGCTCAGATTCTGGAACTTATCCAGTCCCTTCAGAACCAGCTGGGTATGGCGGTTATTCTGGTGACCCATGACCTGGGAGTTATTGCCGATATGTGCGACAATATCGTTGTAATGTATGGCGGGCGTATTTGTGAGAGAGGAACAGCAAGAGAAATCTTCTATAATCCCAAGCACGAATACACCAAGGGGCTTCTTAGGTCCATACCAAATGTAAACAGTATGAAGACCAAGCTGGTCCCCATCGAAGGAACTCCTATCAATATGCTTAATATGCCAAAGGGTTGTGCCTTCTGTCCGAGATGCGACCAAGCTATGAAAATATGCTTGACTGATGTTCCGGAAGAGGTTAGAATCAACGACAATCATACAGCGGCATGCTGGATGAACGTAAAGGAAGCCTTTGAGAGTCATGGCGCCGAAGGGGAGGTGGTTTTCAATGAGTGATATACTTCTTGATGTAAGAAACCTTAAACAATACTTCCCCGTAAAGGTGGGATTCAACAAGACCATACCCCTTAAGGCTGTGGACGATATTTCCTTCCAGGTTGGAAGGGGTGAAACCCTTGGTCTTGTAGGAGAGTCCGGCTGTGGAAAGACCACGGCTGGCAGATCCATCTTAAGGCTTTATAAGCCTACGGATGGACAGGTTATCTTTGATGGTGAAGAGGTAACGGATAAGAGTATTACCCATATACGCAAGAAAATGCAGATGGTATTCCAAGATCCTTACTCTTCCTTGGATCCTCGTATGACTGTAGAGGACATTATCGGAGAGCCTCTGGATGTGCACAATCTTTGCTCCAACAAAAAGGAGAGAAGAGAGAAAATCCTGGAGCTGATGAACTATGTTGGGTTGAATGCGGAGCATGCAAGAAGATATGCCCACGAATTCTCCGGAGGCCAAAGACAGCGTATAGGAATCGCAAGAGCTTTGGCGGTGGATCCCCAGTTCATCATCTGTGATGAGCCTGTATCTGCTCTGGACGTATCCATCCAGGCCCAGGTAATCAATATGTTCGAGGAACTGCAGGAGAAGCTGGGAGTTGCATATCTCTTTATCGCCCACGACCTTTTGGTAGTGCACCATATAAGCGACAGAATCGCGGTAATGTATCTGGGCAAGATAGTTGAGATTGCAGATGCGGATGAACTTAACACCCATCCTATTCATCCCTATACGGAATCTCTGCTTTCAGCGGTTCCAATTCCCGACCCGGATGTTACCAGGGCGAGGCAGAGAATTATCCTTGAAGGGGATGTGCCCAGTCCCCTCAATAAGCCAAGCGGATGCCCATTCCGTACACGCTGCAGATATGCGATTGAAAAATGTGCGGAGGAGTGCCCTGAGCTTACGGATAGAGGCGGGGACCACCAGGTTGCCTGCTGGGTAAAGTAATAGTTATGGTCAATAGCCCATATGGGGTTATGATAGAGAAAGAATATTCTTAAGGAGGTTAGAAAATGAAGAAACTAATTGCTTTAACGCTCATGCTGCTTTTGGTTTTGACACTTGCTGCTTGCGGAGGCGGATCCGGTAGCGGTAGTGGAAGCAGTGGCGGATCT
>CAJOQI010000110.1 GCA_905236895.1 uncultured Peptostreptococcaceae bacterium
AGTTCTATGGCGATGCTGATATTACAGCTGCTATGGACACATGGTATGGCGCAGGTACAGAAGTAGTATTCGCCTGCGGCGGCGGAATCTTCACCTCTGCTGCTGAAGCTGCTGCAAAGGTTGACGGCAAGGTTATCGGCGTTGACGTAGACCAGGCTGCAATTATCGACGGAGCTTATGGCGAAGGCATGACAGTTACTTCTGCTATGAAGGGTCTTGCTCCCACAGTTGACACTCTCCTCTCCGCTATTAAGGATGGAAAGTGGGCAGATTATGCAGGCAAGATTCAGACCATGGGTCTCGTATCCGAATCACCTGAACTCAACTACGTTCAGCTCCCCACCACTACTCAGTGGGCTGATGGATTCTCCGAGGATGATTATAAGGCACTTGTTGGCGAACTGTTCAGCGGTGCACGTACAGTATCTGATGACATTTCCGGAATTCCTGCAACAGAAGCTGTCACAGTTGACGACCAGGGTAATATTAAGTAATTATACTTAATCATAACATCCAAAAAGCACTCGAGTAATCGAGTGCTTTTTTCTTGATTATCTTGGATATCCAATTATATACGCGAGGATTATTCTGCCAGTTTTTTATATGCCTCGTATCTTTCCTTTGCTTCCTTTTCTGCCTGAGCAAAGAGTTCCTTGGCGTTCTCCGGGAAGCTGTTATAGAGGGATGCGTAGCGAACCTCCCCTTCAAGGAAGTCCATATAGCTCATGGTGGGTTCTTTTGAATCCAGGGTAAAGGGCTTCTCTTTGTTGAGGGGATTGAATCTATAGAGTGGCCAATAACCGGAATCCACCGCTCTCTTCATTTCTGCCTGAGCCTGACCCATGCCTGCTTTGATGCCGTGGTTGATGCATGGAGCATAGGCAATGATTAAGGATGGTCCGGGGAAAGCCTCAGCTTCCGTAATTGCCTTCATAAGCTGATTCATATCCGCACCCATGGCAACGGATGCCACATAGCAATTTCCGTAGGCCATCATCATCTTACCCAAGTCCTTCTTTCCGCTCTTCTTTCCGGAAGACTGGAACTGAGCCACAGCTCCAAGAGGCGTAGCCTTGCTGCTCTGTCCTCCCGTATTGGAATAAACCTCAGTATCCACTACCAGAATATTAATATCCTCACCCATGGCTATTACGTGATCCATTCCACCAAAGCCTATGTCATAGGCCCAGCCGTCGCCACCGTACATCCATACGGGTTGTTTCGCCAGATGCTCGGGATGTCTCAATATCAAAGTCTTAAGTTCCTGACTTCTTCCGCTTAATTCCTTACCTTCCAATGCAGCCTGGAATTGGTTGGAGGCTCCCATGGACTCGCTTACGCTGGAATAGGTTTCAATCCATTTGTCTATAAGTTCCTTAAACTCAGGCTCCAACTCCCTCAGTTCCTCTATCCAAGCTCTGGTCTTACTTCTTTGCTGCTTAACGGATAGATACATTCCAAGGCAGAACTCCGCATTGTTTTCAAAGAGAGAATTGCTCCATGCAGGTCCTCTTCCTTCTTTGCTTACGGTATATGGAATGGATGGCATGGCCGCTCCCCAAGCCTGGGAGCATCCGGTTGCATTGGCCCAATACATTCTATCGCCGTAGAGTTGGGTAAGAAGCTTGGCATAGGGAGTCTCACCGCAACCTGCGCAGGCTCCGGAGAACTCGCAGAGAGGCTGACGGAACTGGCTTCCCTTTAGGGTTTCTATATCAAAGACATTCTTCTCGCTTATTGTAAGTCCGTATTCCCATTCCGGAGTAAGGCTTAGTTTTTCACTAACCTGTTCCATCTTAAGTGCCTTATCCTTCAAGGGACAGGATGCCACGCAGCTTCCACAGCCTGTGCAGTCCATATCGCTTATCTGAATTGAAAAATAGAGTTCTTCTCCTCCATCTTCTTTTTTGATTCCCTTTGCAGGAACTGCCTTGAGGCCTTCCGGAGCCTTGTCCAGTTCTTCTTTGTTCAGAAGATATGGTCTTATCACCGCATGGGGGCAGACAAAGGAGCAGCGATTACACTGAGCGCAAACCTCACCGTCCCATACAGGAAGGCGGGTTGCAATTCCCCTCTTCTCATAGGCAGTTGTTCCAAGGGGCATGGTACCGTCCTCATATCCCTTAAAAGTGGATACGGGAAGATCGTCTCCCTTAAGAGCATTGATGGGTCTAAGGATTTTTTTGATGAATTCCGGTTCATCCTTCCCTTCTCCACCAAAGGGCAGGGCTTCTTCGGGAAGATTTCCCCAGCTATCCGGAATCTCTATTCTTGATACACCTGTGGCACCTTGGTCGATTGCTGCAAGGTTCTTCTTAACAACTTCCTCACCCTTATTACCAAAGGATTTCTCAGCAGCGGCCTTCATATAGCCAATGGCTTCTTCCATTGGGATAATGTCTGCCAAGCTGAAGAATGCAGCCTGAAGAACCATGGAAGCATAGTCCCCCAAGCCCAGTTCCCTTGCAATTTTGTTTGCATCGATAATATAGAGCTTGGCATTCTTCTTTGCCAAGTCTCTCTTAACCCTATTAGGCAGATTTTCCTCTAGCTTATCTTCCGTCCAAGCCGTATTAAGTAAGAAGGTGCCACCATCCTTCAGTTCCGAAAGAATATCGTATTTCTCCGGGAAGGTCTGGTTATGACAACCAACAAAGTCCGCCTCGCTTACAAGATAGGATCCCAGAATCGGCGCATCTCCAAAGCGTAGATGGCTTCTGGTTATTCCAAAGGACTTCTTGGTATCGTATTCAAAATAGGCTTGGGCATACATATCCGTATTCTCGCCTATAATCTTGATGGAATTCTTATTGGCACCAACGGTACCGTCGCTTCCAAGACCCCAGAATTTACATTCAACCAGCTTACCTCTATCGAGGATTGGTGCTTCAGTTGTCTTAAGAGAAAGATGGGTAACATCATCCTCAATACCTATAGTAAATCCATTAAAGGGTTTATCTTCCTTCAGATGATCGAACACAGCCTTTATATGAGAAGGTGCCGTATCCTTTGATGAAAGACCATAGCGACCGCCTATAATATATGGTGCATCCTTGTCATTGGTGAAAGCAGAGCAAACAGCAAGATAAAGTGGCTCCCCTGCAGCACCCATTTCCTTGCACCTATCAAGGACGGCGATCTTCTTTGCGGACTTTGGAAGGGCCTTTAAGAAATGCTCCTTGGAGAATGGATTAAAGAGATGGACCTGAATATATCCAACCTTCTCTCCTTTCTTATTGAGATAATCAACGGTTTCCCTAATTGCTCCGCTGACTGAACCCATGGCCACGATTACCCTCTCCGCATTGGGGTCGCCGTAGTAATTGAAGATATGATAGTCCCCACCTGTGACCTCATTTATCTTCTCCATATAGCCCTCTACGATATCAGGCAGTTCATCATAGAATCTATTATTGGCTTCTCTGAACTGGAAGTAAACGTCGGGATTTTGAACAGTATTTCTTAAGGATGGATGATATGGATTAAGAGCGGACTCTCTGAAATTTCTGACGGCCTGCCAATCCAGAAGGTCTCCGAAAGTCTCGTAAGGAATGGCCCTTATCTTCTGAATCTCGTGGGAAGTTCTGAAACCATCAAAGAAATGCATAAAAGGGATTCTGGCTTTGATTGCGGAAAGATGGGCAACACCTGCAAGGTCCATTACCTCCTGAACGCTTCCTGTTGAAAGCATGGCAAAGCCCGTCTGACGGCAGTTCATCACGTCGCTGTGGTCCCCAAAGATGGACATGGCATGAGTTCCCACCGTTCTTGATGCAACATGAAGAACCGCAGGCTGTCTGGTTCCGCTTATTCTATGAAGCACGGGAATCATCAACATAAGACCCTGGGATGATGTAAATGAGGTGGCAAGGGATCCAGCTTCAAGTGCTCCATGAACTGAGCCGATTGCTCCTGCCTCCGACTGCATCTCAACCAAGGTAACAGGTTGAGTATAAAGATTCTTTCTTCCCTTTGCTGACCATTCGTCCGTCTTCTCCGCCATGGGTGAAGATGGGGTTATGGGATAGATAGCTGCAACTTCCGAAAAGGCATAGGCCACATAGGCGCAGGCCTCATTGCCGTCAACCACCATAATATTATCGTTCTTCTTTTCCGGGTTATTATTCATTTTCATTCCTCCCTGGAAGTTTTTCTTTCTCACACTATCTATTTTCCATCCTTACTTATTAATTTGTCAACAAAGCACAATAAAAAACCATTCTAACCCTGATAATTTTGTATATTGGGTCAATTAAAGCCTTTGAAATATATGCTTTCTCAATAATATGCCATTAATGGCTTTTCCAATCTTTTACCCTTATGATATAATCAATTTAGTATTTTAACTCTATTATTTTCAACGGAAGGAATATCTTTATGGACACCCCTTATGCAATAGAAATGGTGAACATCACAAAGAGATTCCCCGGCATCATTGCCAACGACAATATCACCCTCCAACTAAAGCATGGCGAAATCCATGCTCTTTTGGGTGAAAACGGCGCAGGCAAATCCACCCTTATGTCCGTCCTCTTTGGTCTCTACCAAGCGGAAGAAGGCGTAATCAAAAAGGATGGTAAGGAGGTCACCATCAAAGACCCCAATGATGCCAATGACCTGGGAATCGGAATGGTACACCAACATTTTAAGCTGGTTCAATGCTTTACGGTTTTGGAGAATATCATACTGGGAGTTGAGACCACCAAGTCCGGGATGCTTCAAATGGACGAGGCCCGCAAGAAGGTTCTGGCCCTTTCCGAAAAATACGGTCTTCAGGTTAACCCTGATGCCAAGATTGAAGACATCACCGTAGGAATGCAACAGCGTACCGAGATCTTAAAGATGCTCTATAGAGACAACGAGATTCTCATCTTTGACGAACCGACCGCAGTTTTAACTCCTCAGGAAATCGATGAGCTCATGGTTATAATGAAGAATCTGGCAGCGGAAGGAAAGTCAATACTTTTTATCTCTCATAAGCTTAACGAGATTATGGAGGTAGCCAATCGAGTTACCGTTCTCAGAAGAGGAAAATACGTTGGTACGGTTAACGTAAAAGATACCACCAAGGAAGAGCTTTCCAGAATGATGGTTGGAAGAGATGTTCAGATGGTGGTAGACAAGGCCCCCTCCTCTCCAAAAGACGTGGTTCTTAAAATAGAGAATATGACCGTGGCATCCAAGCTCCACTCCAATAACGCAGTTAAGGACGTGAGTCTTGAGGTTCGTTCCGGAGAAATCGTCTGCATTGCAGGTATAGACGGAAACGGTCAAACGGAATTTGTATATGGACTCACGGGAATGGAACCATTGCTAAGCGGCAAAATAACCCTTTGCGGAGAAGATATAACCCATAGTTCCATTCGTCAGCGGAGCAAGGAAATGAGCCACATTCCGGAAGACAGACATAAGCACGGAATGGTATTGGATTATTCCCTGGAATACAATATGATCCTCCAGCGTTATTTTCAGGAGGACTTTACTTCAGGCGTAGGTTTCCTCAAAAGAAAGAATATCCGCGAGTATTCCGAAAGGTTGGAGTCTGAATACGACGTGCGTTCCGGTCAAGGGTCGGTAACCATTGCAAGGGCAATGTCAGGAGGCAACCAGCAAAAGGCTATCGTTGCAAGAGAATTGGACAAGCATCACAGCCTTCTTGTGGCGGTTCAGCCTACCAGAGGTCTTGATGTAGGTGCCATTGAAGGCGTTCACCGTCACTTGATTGAAGAAAGAGATGCTGGCAAGGCTGTTCTTCTGATTTCTTTGGAATTGGAAGAAGTGATGAATGTTCCCGATCGCATCCTGGTTATGTACGAAGGAGAGCTTGTAGGTGAACTTGATCCCAAGAAAACAACAGTAGAAGAATTGGGTCTCTATATGGCAGGTGCAAAGAAGAATGTCTTCGTAGATGCAAATACCAGCGAAATCGAAGAATCTGAGGTTATAGACACTGTAAGAAAAACCTCAAAAGAAGCTTCTGAAGATTTAAATGAAGGAAAGGAGGCTTAAGATGAAAGAAAAGAATAAACTCCTTAAGAACCCCTCCTTCCAAGCAATAATAGCTTCCCTTCTCTGTATAGTTTTGGGACTTTTGATCGGATATATAGTCTTGATGATTATCAATCCCTCCGGAGCTGCGGGAGCTATTAAGACCATCCTCCTAAACTTCCTTACCAGATCCAGCGGTCTGGCAAAGGTTAAGGCTTTAGGCAATACTTTGGCAAAAACAGCGCCACTCCTAATGTGCGCCCTTTCCATCTGCTTCTGCTATAAGGTTGGACTCTTCAATATCGGTGCAGCCGGTCAATACGAAGCAGGTGCCTGCATAGGACTGTTTTCTGCCTTGGTTTTGGGACTCCCCTGGTATATATGCCTTATTCTCTCTGCCATTGCAGGAGCAATCGTGGGAGCCGTTTCAGGCTTCCTCAAGGCCTATAGAAACGTAAACGAAGTAATATCCGGAATCATGCTTAACTGGATAATGCTATATATTACCAATACCGTTCTTGGAAACGAAAAATCAAAGGATATAGCAAGCCCTTATACCCTTAAGGTTTCGGCCACCAACAAAAGTGCCCTTCTACCCAGCGGTATATTGGGCAAGCTTTTCCCAAATAACAATACGGTAACCATAGCGATTTCTCTATCTGTTATATTTGCTGTAGCTATTTGGATTATACTTACCAAGACCAAATTCGGATATGAACTTAGGGCAACAGGTTTCAACAAGGATGCGGCAAAATATGCCGGCATGAAGGAAAAGAAAAATATTATCGTAACCTTGGCTATAGGAGGTGCTCTGGCAGGTATAGGTGCATCCTTCCTCTATCTTACCGGTTATCAGGAATGGTCCACTACCCAGACCTCTGTTCCTGCCATGGGATTCAACGGCATTGCAGCCACCTTCCTTGGAGGTCTTAACCCCTTGGGAACCATATTCGCCTCCTTCTTTATCCAATCAATAACCGATGGCGGCGCTTTGATAGACAAGTCAGTATATCCTTCACAGATATCCGACCTGATTTCATCCTTTATCATCTATCTTTGCGGATTTGTATTCTTCTTTAAGCACGCCTTTACGACATATCTAAACAGTAAAGGCGGCCCTGTGGACACAAGATTTGCCGCAGATGATGATAATAAAAACAATATTGCACTCTCGGAGAAAGAATCCGAAGATTTGGAAACAAAAGATGGAGGTGAAGAGAAATGATTCTTCTGATACAATATACAATTCTTTTTGCCTCGGTTCTATGCTTGGTAGCCTTGGGTGGCTGCTTCTCCGAACATTCCGGTGTCATAAACCTGGGTCTTGAAGGTATAATGGTTATGGGAGCCCTTGGTGGTGCTTTAACCATGAATTCCCTGCCTGCCAATGCTTCTGCCTTTACAATAATTCTGGCAACAACCTTCTTCGCAGTGCTGATGGGTGTTATATACTCCATGCTTTTAGCCGTTGCCAGCATAAACTTTAAGGCGGATCAAACCCTGATAGGAACGGCAATGAACCTGCTTGCGACAGCTGCAGCAACGGTTATCGTAAGAGCCTTAAACTCCGCTGACAATCCGGATAACGTATCTACGGCAATCCAGTATATTCAGCCTAAAAAAGCCTTTATCAAGTATTTCGGAAAATTCGAGTTTAACTGGTTCATGATAATGGCTGTAATCTGCCTAATAGCAGCCTATATAATCCTTTATAAGACTCGTTTCGGCCTTAGGCTCCAGGCTTGCGGTGAAAACCCCCAGGCAGCGGATTCAGTGGGCATTAACGTATATAAGATGCGTTGGGCCGGAGTCTTGATTTCCGGTTTCCTTGCGGGACTTGGAGGCATAGTCTATATAACTGCAGGCGTATCTGAATGGAAATTCGATATGGGCGTTGCAGGCTTCG
>CAJOQI010000111.1 GCA_905236895.1 uncultured Peptostreptococcaceae bacterium
ATAATCATCGGAAAGCTCATCAAAAAGATAGTCCTCCAGCGGTGCCTTTAGATAATCCCCTATTCTATCCTTTATTTCAAATTCCTTATCCATAAATCAAAGCATCCTAAACCGTTCGTCCTTAAGCATGCCCCTATCTTCCATAGCCTGCTCAAGTTTACCAAGCATTAAATCCAATTCCTCCGGGAGATTTCCCTTCAGAGAAATATAATTGCTGGCGTGATTGCTTCTGAATACCAAAGGATCGCAGCCCCGGGTATTCTCCAAAAGCAAATAAGTTTCCTCCACCACTTCTTCGGGAGAAAGAAGTTGAAACTTTCCTGACTCTATGTCCTTCCAGATTTCCGTCTCCGGATGGAGCATCAAAGTGAGTAGCCCCACATAGCTTGCTCCCATTTCCGCAATCATCTTTCCCGTCTCCACCGCGTGCTCCTGCCAAAGTTCTTTGCCTCCCATGCCGGAGATAAAGGTTACGGAGCTTCTGATTCCGGCATCCTCCGCCTTTCTGACAGCAGCGATGATTTCCTCTCTTGTGCTTCCTTTGTTGATTCTCTTTAGAACCTCAGGGCTACCGGACTCTGCGCCGATATAGACTATGCCCAGCCCCGCGTCCCTCAAAGATTCCAATTCTTCCTTGCTCTTCTTTAGAATGTCGTTTGCCCTGGCATAGATGCCAACCCTCTCGCATTCGGGAAAAAGCTTTTCTATTTCCTCCAGAACGGGAATCAGCTTATAGGTAGCAAGACAGAGAGCATCTCCATCGCATAGGAATATCCTTCCTACTCTTCTATAAGTCTCTCTGGCATCCCTCAGCTCCTCCAGCACTTCCTCAAGAGGTCTCATTCTAAACCTCTTGGCCTTATACATATTGCAGAAGGTACACTTATTGTGTGAGCAACCGATGGTTACCTGAACAAGCAGACTATATGCCTCGCTGGGAGGTCTGTAAATATCTCCTTCGTATCTCATTACATCCTCTCGGGAGCCTTAACTCCAAGGAGATCCAAGCCGTTCCTCAGACAAATCCTTGTGGCATGAACCAGGGCAAGCTTTGCCAGCTTCTCTCCTTCATCATCCACTACGATATGCTCGTCGTGGTAGAACTTATTGAAGGTCTGGGCAATATCAATAATATGCCTTGTGATTAGAGAGGGCTCGTATTTTTCTCCCGCCTGCTGAACCACCTCGGGATAAGCATAGATAAGCTTAATAAGTTCCGTTGCTGTTTCACCGGAAAGGTGGCTAAAGTCAATATTCTCAGGATTAAGAGCCTTTGTTGCGGCCTCTTCTCCTGCCTTCTTCAAAAGACTGCAAAGCCTTGCATGGGTATATTGAACATAGGGTCCCGTTTCTCCGTCGAAGTTCAGAACCTGCTCCCAGCTAAATGTATAATCCTTAATCCTATTGTTGGAAAGTTCGTTAAATATAACGGCGCCGATTCCAACCATGTCCGCTATTTCATCCACATTCTCCGCATTGGGATTCTTCTCAAGAATGATTTCCTTGGTTTTTTCCACCGCACCCTTAAGCACATCCTCCAGGAATACCACCCTGCCGTGGCGGGTAGACATGGCCCCTTCCTGAAGCCTTACAAGACCAAAGGGAACGTGAACGCAGGATGAGGCCCAATCCTTACCCATCAGCTCCAGAATCTTAAAGAGCTGCTGGAAGTGGAGAATCTGCTGGGATGCAACCACATAGATATTCTTATAAAAATCATAGGTTTCCTTACGATAAACCGCAGCGGAAAGGTCTCTTGTAATATAGAGGGACGAACCGTCGCTCTTCTTAATTAAGGCAACACCGAGACCCTCTTCTTCCAGGTCCACAACTTCCGCTCCCTGGGATTCTTTAAGAAGTCCCTTATCCCTAAGTTCCTGCTCAACCTTAGGCATCTTGTCGGAATAGAAGCTTTCACCGTTATATGAATCGAATTCGATTCCCAACATATCATATACTCTTGAGAATTCCTTGAGGCTTTCATCTCTGAACCACTGCCAAAGCTGAACCTCCTCCGGTGAGCTCTGTTCCAATTTGGCAAAGATTTCCCTTGCCTCCTCTTCCAGTTCAGGATGGTCCTCCACCTCCACGTGGAATTTGGTGTAATATGAGAGAAGAGTTTTGATAGGTTCATTCTCCACATCTTCCTTATTGCCCCAATGCCTATAGGCGCAGATCATCTTACCGAATTGGGTGCCGTAATCTCCCAGATGGTTAATCCTAATTACGTCGTAACCAAGAGCGTCGTAAATCTTATACAGGGAATTTCCTATAACCGTGCTCCTGATATGGCCAATATGGAAGGGCTTGGCAATATTTGGAGAGGAGTACTCAACGATTACCGGCTTATTCTCACCCATCTGAGATTTGCCATAGTTAAAGCCCTTTTCCAAAACCTCAGCAAGAGTATCTTTCGCAACTTCGTCAGAGTTCAGGAACATATTGAGATAAGCGTTTACAGCCTCCACCTTTGAGAAAAGGCCGTTTTCCTTAATATTCTCCGCCAGCTCTCCCGCAATCAAAGGAGGTGCCTTCTTCAATTCCTTGGCCAGTTTGAAACAAGGGAAGGCATAATCTCCCATCTTGCTGTCCTGGGGGATCTCAATCAAGGACTGAATCTCCTCCATGCTTAAACTTGGCACGTATTCTCCGATCACCTTTGCTATTTCTTCTTTGAAATTAATCATCTTATCTACCTTCTAAAGTCTTCTATTTCTTCATGGTTACCACCGTTACACCGTCTCCGCCTTCGTCATAGCTTCCCGATGCAAAGGATTTAACCAGCTTATTCTTCTTAAGCATTGCTCTGATGCCGTTTCTTAATATACCCTCTCCACGACCGTGAATTATGGTAACCTTTTCAAGGCCCGACATATATACATCATCCAGATACTTCTCCACATCCATCAAAGCGTCCTCCAAATTCTGCCCCTGAACATTTACCGAGGGAGAAATGGTCTTGGCTTTTTGGATTCTCATGGATACGGTGCTCTTCTGAGGAGTCTTTCTGTCCTTGCCCTCGTTTATGAGCATCAGCTCATTAAGCTTTACATTCAGCTTCATCTGGCCAATGGCCACCTGGAGACTTCCCTTATCGTCCGGAAGGCTTACCACCGTACCGTTCTGGTCAATGGTCAGAACCTTTACCCTGTCGCCTACCTTTAGATCTGCCGCGGAAACAGGCTGGCTGTTAACCTGCTTGATGGTGGATGCTTGATTCTTGTTTTCCACCTCTCTAAGCCTTGCCCTGCTTTCCTCCAGCCTTCTCATCTGGTCCGGATTCATGCCTTCCTTGGCCAGCTCCCTAAGTTCCTTCTGAACTTCCTTGGTGGTTTCCCTGGCCTCCTTTAGGATATCTCTGGCCTCAGCCCGAGCCTTTTCAATTATGCTCTGCCTCTTCTCATCCATTCCTCGCTCGCGCTTTTCTATTTCCGCCAGCTTGGTTTGGATAAGATAATTGGCCTCTGCCGCTTCCTGTCTATCCTTTTCCGCCTGTTTGCGATCTTCCTCGAGAGATGATATCACGTCTTCAAACTCCGCATCTCCTCTTTCGATCAAAGCATTGGCTCGCTCTATAACGCTTTCGTCAATGCCCAGTTTCTTTGATATTTCAAAGGCATTGGACTTACCCGGGATTCCGATCAGAAGATGATATGTGGGGCTCAAGGTCTCCACGTCGAATTCCATGGCCGCATTCTCAACTCCTGGCCTGGACAAAGCGTATTTCTTTATCTCGTTATAATGGGTTGGCGCCATTATCTTGGCTCCGGAGGCCGATAATTTTTCAAGTATTGCAATTGCAAGGGCCGCACCTTCCGTAGGGTCAGTGCCTGCACCAAGCTCGTCCAGCAGCACCAAGGAATTCTCATCTGCCTTTCCGATTATCTCTACGATATTCTTCATATGAGATGAGAAAGTGGAAAGGCTTTGCTCGATACTTTGCTCGTCACCGATATCCGCATAGATTTCTTCGTAGATTGGAACTCGGCTCTCCGAGGATGCGGGGATATGAAGTCCGCTAAGAGCCATTAATGATAGCAGTCCCGCCGTTTTAAGGCTTACGGTCTTACCTCC
This sequence comes from uncultured Peptostreptococcaceae bacterium, assembly GCA_905236895.1. Classification (GTDB taxonomy): domain Bacteria; phylum Bacillota; class Clostridia; order Peptostreptococcales; family Anaerovoracaceae; genus Eubacterium_B. Next base: position 4,075 of record CAJOQI010000111.1, read on the forward strand.
CGTATTGGGGCCCGTAACAATTAGGGAATCGTATCTTTCACCCAAGGCAATATCCACGGGAACGGCAGTATCCCTATTGAGTAAGGGATGCCTGGCCTGACGGAGATCCAAGATTCCTTCTTCGTTAATCTTTGGTTCCTCTCCCCTCATGGATTTGGACAGCTTACCCTTGGCCATAATATAGTCAAGTCGAACCAGTAGCTTTTGGTTTGCCCTGATTTCATCAAAATGTTCCGCAACCCTGGAGGACAGTTCCGCCAAAATCCTTGCAATTTCAGCCTGTTCAGCCAGCTCCAATTCTCTAAGTTCATTATTCAAATCAACAATGGCCTGAGGCTCGATAAAAAGAGTCTGACCACCCTTGCTTTGGTCGTGAATCATTCCCGGGAATTTGGTTCTGTGCTCCTGTTTAACGGGAATCACATATCTTCCTCCCCTCATGGTTACGATGGAATCCTGAAGGAAGGTTCTGTTTTCGCTGGATGCGATAATCTTATTCAGCTTTGCCTTAAGAGCTTCGTTCTGCTTTCCGATATTTCTCCTTATATCCTTTAAGGCGGGAGAAGCGGCATCTGCCATTTCGTCCTCGGAAATGATGCATCTATCTATTTCCTTCTCCAAACCGGGAAGGCTAACAAGCACATCAACCATTCCTCTAATATATGGCAGTTCAGGAAGGTCCTCGCTCTTCATAAAGGTCTTAACGCCATCAGCAATCCTTAGGCTGGCATGGATCTGAAGAAGCTGACCCATGGTAAGACTCCCTCCCTTATTGGCAAAGTGGAGGGATCTGTCTATATCGTAAAGTCCCCCTATTGGAAGAGGCCCTTTACTCACAATAAGGTCAACCGCTTCTGTGGTTGACCTCAGCTCTTCACGTATTTCCTGGATAACCGAAAGAGGCTTCAACTTCTCCGCCATGTCCTTTGCACCCTGGCAGAGAGCCGCTTCCTTCAGTTCCCGGACAATCTTCTCATATTCCAGCACTGTTAAGGCTTTGCCGTTCATTGCTCGTTCTTAATCTTCTCCAATTCGCTCTTAAGCTTAATATTCTGCATCTGAATATCGAAGAAATTGTTTTCGTATTCCTTCAGCTTAAGCTGCAAGGATTCCACCTCACCCTGGTTTTCGTTCTTAAGGCTTTCGATTTCCTTGCTGGATTCCTGAGCCTTTTCCCTGGCCTCTTCCTTCTGGGTGATGGCCTTATCCAATTCCTCTTCCAGACGATCCACTTCTTTGCGAAGCTTCTCGATTTCTTTCTCGTCGTCAGCATAATCTTCGCTGATGAGTAGGGCCGCGAGAATTGCAATACTGCCGTGAGCCGCATCCCCTCCCCCGCGGGAGGCTTCTCTCATCTTTTCGTCCACATTGCTGGCGATTGCTTTGATTTCATCTACAGTTCTGTCACCGGTTAAGGTGTATTCCTGTCCGTAGATCGTTACCTTTACCTTGTTCATAGCATCCTCCGGAGGCTCATTAATTATTAGTTATCCCTGATTACTGCTCCAAGCTGATTCTTCAAAGCCTCAACTACCTTGGCATGTTCCGCCTCGGTTTCTTCGTCCGTTAAGGTTCTGTCATCAGCTCTGTATGTAAGGCTGTAGGCTACGCTCTTCTTGTCTTCGCCTACCTGTTCTCCTCTGTATACGTCGAAGAGGCTATAGCTTTCCAGCAAGGTGCTTCCCGCGCCTGCAATAACTTCTTCGATCTTTGCTACCGCCGTTTCCTCGGAAACGATCATGGCAATATCCCTTGATGTTGATGGGAATCTTGGGGGCTTGCTATAGTGCACTTCTCTGTCTGCAAACTCCACAAGTCTATCCATAAAGATTTCTGCTCCGTAGCTTCTAACTTCCAAGTCGTAGTTTTCGGCAACGTCGGGATGTATTTCGCCCATGATGCCCAGTTCAACTTCTTCGCCGTTGTCTGCCACCTTAATCACTCTGGCGCAACGTCCCGGATGATAGAGTCCATATTCGCTTTCCGCTACGTATTTGACATTATTGATTCCCAGTTTATCCAGGAGACCTTCAATCATTCCCTTCAGAGTGAAGAAGTCCTCATCCTTGCCATAAATACCGAGGCTGAGATTCCATGATTCATCAGGAAGCTTATCCTCTCCCAAAAAGCTTGGGGAGAAAACATTTCCTATCTCGAAAGCCCTTACCTGGGCAGCACTTCTGGTATAGTTTCTGGCAAGAGTCTCCAGCATACCAGGCATCAAAATGGTTCTGAGAGCCGCCGTGTCCTCTCCCATGGGGTTCATGATGTTTACGGTATTTCTTTCCCATGAATCCTCGTCGATTCTCACCGCATCAAAGTCTTTTTCACTGATGAATGAGAAGGTCTGAATCTCGTTGGCACCCATTCCGCAGAGAACATCTCTAACAAGCTTACGGATATTCCAGCTGGGGCTATTGTCCACCTTGGTTGTAAGGGAGGGCAAAGTATTGGGAAGATTGTCATAGCCGTAGATTCTTGCTATTTCTTCCACATAGTCCACCTCTTCCAAAAGATCCTGTCTTACGGATGGAGGAGTAACAACCATATTGTCTCCCTCTCCCTCAACCTTCATTTCAAGGTCCTGAAGGATGGCTACCATATCTTCTCTCGTAAGGTCTGTTCCAAGAACCTTATTGATTCTGCTTACCCTTGCGGTAACCGTAGGAGCTTCCTCCGGAACCTTATATACGTCCACGGAGCCCTGAAGCACCGTTCCGCATCCCAGCATCTCAACCAGCTTGCAAACTCTGTCTGCGGCTGCTTCGCAGAGATTTGGGTCGATAACCTTCTCGTATCTGCTGCTGGCTTCCGTTCTAAGACCCAGCTTCTTGGAGGTTTGTCTAACGGAGGAACCTTCAAAATTGGCGGATTCCAAAACCACCGTATTGGTATCCTCAAGGATTTCGGAATTAAGTCCGCCCATTACACCTGCAACGGCAACATTCTTTTCTCCGTCCTTAATCATAAGCATGGACTCATCCAGGACTCTTTCCGTTCCGTCCAGGGTTGTAAATACCTCGCCCTTTGCTGCAATATCAACAACAATCTTATTCCCTGCCAGGCTTCTGATATCAAAGGCGTGGAGGGGCTGACCATATTCCATCATTACAAAATTGGTTATATCAACCATATTGTTGATGGGTCTCATGCCTGCAGCCATAAGCCTCTTCTGGAGCCACCAGGGCGACTGCTCAATCTTAACGTCCTTTATAACCCTTGCGGTATAACGCTTACAGAGATCGGAGTTTACTTCAACGGCAATAAAGTCCGCTGCCTTTTCATCCGATGTCTTGCACTCCGTCTCCGGGTAGATCATCTTTGTTTTGAAGGTGGCTGCCGCTTCCCTCGCCATTCCCAGCATGGAAAGGCAGTCAGGCCTATTGGGGGTAATCTCAAAATCGATAACCACATCCTGAAGTTCCAGGGCTTTGTCTATGTCCTCTCCCAGATGGTCGAACCAGTCTCCCGGGAGAAGCCAGATTCCGTCTTTGGAATTCATGGGAGCAACCTTATCGGGAAGGCCAAGCTCCTGGGGGCCGCACATCATACCGTCGGACTGCACTCCTCTCAGAGCGCCGGCTTTGATGGTTACTCCTCCCTCAACCTTGGGCTGTCCGTGGAGAGGTCCTGGAACCAGACTTCCGTCAATTGCTACGGGAACAAATGCTCCCTCAAAGACATTATCCGCACCTGATACAACCTGAATCTCTTTGTTTCCAAGGCTAACCTGGCAAACCACCAACTTGTCTGCGTCGGGATGTGCTTCAATCTTTTTAATCTGTCCGATTTTAACGTCCTTCATGCCCGTTCCTATTTCTTCAACGGTTTCAATATTGGAACCGGACATGATCATCTTGTCTGCGAAAGTGCGGGCAAGGGGTTCATCCATTTCTTTGATATTAACGTAATCTTTTAACCAATTAATCGATACTAACATTTTTCCTCACCCTCCTTTCTATTTGAACTGATCTATGAATCTCATATCGTTTTCGTAAAGCAATCTGATATCGTCGATGCCGTATTTAAGCATGGCGATTCTTTCAACACCCATACCAACGGCAAAGCCGGTATATTTATCCGTGTCGATTCCCCCTGCTCTATGAACATGGGGATGGGTCATTCCGCAGCCCAGGATTTCAATCCAACCGCTGCCCTTGCAGACGTTACAACCCTTACCGCCGCATTTGAAGCAGCTTACGTCCATTTCAGCAGATGGCTCTGTGAATGGAAAGTGATGGGGTCTGAACTTGGTTCTGGTTTCGGGACCAAAGAGTTTCTTTGCCATCATATCAAGAGTTCCCTTAAGGTCAGCCATAGTGATGTCCTCTCCGATTACCATCATCTCAACCTGATGGAAGGTATGAGAATGGGTGGCATCGGGAGTATCGCATCTATAGCAACGACCGGGAATAACGATCTTATATGGAACGGGAAGTCCCTGCTCCGCTCTAATTTCTGCGGAGGATGTATGTGGTCTAAGGACGATGTCCTCAGTCACATAGAATGTATCCGTCTTATCTCTTGCAGGATGAGTCGGTGGAGAATTAAGTCCATCAAAGGTATTGAAAACCGTGTCCACATCGGGACCTTCGTAAACGGAATAACCAAGAGTCTCAAAGAACTCTGTTATTTCGTCGATAACCTGGGTTACGGGATGCTTGGTTCCGATTCTAACCTTTACTCCCGGCTCCGTAACGTCGATTCTCTCTGCCTTAAGTCTTGTTTCTTTTTCCTTGGCCTTAAGTTCCGCCCCTCTTTCGGTTATGGCCTGAGCGATTTGCTCCTTTACCTGGTTGGCGGTTTTGCCCAGCTCTTTTCTCTCTTCGTCGGAAAGGCTTCCCATTCCTCTTAAGATTTCCGTTAGCTGACCCTTTTTTCCCAGGAATTTAATTCTGATATCCTCGGTGTCCTTTTCGGAAACAGCTTCCATCAGCTGTTTCTGGGCTTCCTCCAATATTGCTTTTAGTCGTTCCTGCATTTTATTTAACCTCTTTCAATGGATTTTTGTCTTACGCATTCGTATAGAATCACCGATGCGGCTATGGCCGCATTCAGGGAATCTATGGCTCCCTCCATGGGAATCTTTATTATCTTTTCGGCTCTACCCAATATGGTTTCCGAAACTCCTTGTCCCTCGTTTCCTATAACGATGGCAAGGTTTTCTTTTAGGTCGGTCTCGTAGAATGTTTCCGCCTTCTTCAGGCCTGTTGCCACAACCTTAAGTCCCAGTTCTTCAGCAAGAGCAAAGAGTTCGTCCTCATTATCAAGCTGAATGATGGGTACCCTTAAGATGGATCCGGCTGCTGCTCTTACGGTTTTGGGGCCGTAGATATCCGCGGAACCCTTAATCACCCCAATTCCAGAAATACCAAAGGCATCCGCAGACCTGATGATGGTTCCTACGTTTCCCGGGTCCTGAAGCCTATCCAGTACCAGGATATTTCCAATCAACCTCTTGCTCTTCAGCCTCTTTTTTAGAAGTTCTTTGTAGTCCAAGGGTTTTTCCATGACCCCTATAATATCCCTTCCGTTTTCCGTCTGGCTCAGCCTATAAAAAAGCTCATCTGAAAGAAGATAGATATTGGGGACCGGATAGCCCTCCTTGGTATTCCGGAGGATGCTATCAATCCTCTCTTCCATGGAATCAGGGTCTATTCCACTTCGGCGCAGAAGGACATCCTTTGGTCCTCTTCCCTCTTTTAGAGCTTCACCGATAAGTACCTCTCCCTCAATGAGAAAAAGACCCTCTTTATCCCTGTATTTTTTCTTTGTGAGTCCATGCCATCCCTTAAAGGAAGGGTTTGCGGCGGAATTAATCTCTTTAACCACCATTTCTCCTATAATTGAGAAAAAAGCCGGCGGCCTGCCGGCTTTGATCAGCTGAGAGTTTGTCTATTTGAGGAAGTCAGGAATTCCGAAAGCGGAATCTCCTTCTTCATCTTCATCGTCTGCAGTGACGAATTCCGGATTGCTGTCTTGGAAGAGATCACCAAGGGTAACCTCTCTTGCGGTGAAGCCATCCTCCGTAATGATTTCCGGAGCTTCCTTCTTCACCTTGGGAGTGGGATGATAGTCGATTACTCCCTTCTGCTCTTCATCATCAAATCCGGTAGCTATTACGGTGATGGAAAGCTCGTCGCTGGGTTCATCACCTACATATGCACCGAAGATCAGGATTGCATCATCGCTGGCCTTTTCTTCAACCATGGATGCAACTTCGTTGATTTCAAGCATTCCCATATCGCTACCGCCGGCAACATAGAGCAGGATGGCTCTTGCGCCTTCGATAGATGTTTCAAGAAGCGGGCTCTCCGTTGCGGATCTAACAGCTTCCATAGCTCTGTTTTCACCGGTTCCGTGGCCTACGCCCATATGAGCGATTCCTCTATCCTTCATTACCGTTGTAACATCGGCAAAGTCCACATTGATGAGAGCTGATTCCGTAATCAAATCGGAAATACCCTGAACGCCCTGTCTGAGCACTTCGTCTGCCATGGCAAAGGCCTCTTTGAGGGCAGTTGCTCTATCGCTGGTTTCAAGAAGCTTATCGTTGGGAACAACGATGAGCGAATCAACGTAGTTCTTGAGATAGCTCAGACCCAGTTCTGCCTGCTTCATTCTCTTGGGTCCTTCAAAGGAGAAGGGCTTGGTAACTACGGCTACCGTAAGGATTCCCATATCCTTTGCCAGCTTTGCAATGATTTGGACTGCTCCGGTACCTGTACCGCCACCCATTCCTGCAGTTACGAATACCATATCGGCTCCTTCAATAACCGCTGAAAGGGCATCAACGCTTTCCTCAGCGCATCTCAGGCCTACTTCGGGATTTCCTCCTGCTCCGAGGCCCTTCTTTTTTAATTTTTCACCTATTTGAATCTTGGTTTCCGCAGCGCATTCGTTAAGTGCCTGCTTATCTGTATTAACTGCTATGAACTGAACTCCCTTCAGTCCTGCTTCGATCATGCGATTTACGGCATTACATCCACCGCCGCCTACGCCTATGACCTTTATAACAGCAGCATTTACATTTCCTGTTTCAAACTGCAGCATTTTTGCCTCCTTAGTTTTAACAAAGATAGAGTTATTTTATCATATATATATGTGTTTTGCACCATTTTTTAATCTGTCTCGATTTCCGGGGTGAATGACATATAATCTTCCCCTCCCATTTTGATGGTTCCGCGGGTGATATTCTCTGAAAATAGCCTATTTACAACCTTTTGAAGCTCTCCTCCCTGGATGGAGTTCATAACCTCACCGGGGGTTCCCTTAACTATGAGACTGTCGTAAATATAGGCGTGGATAATAACCTGTGAAACGTCAATCCGCTTGAAATATATGTCTCCTTCCCTCATGGTCTCAAGCATTTTCAGGGTAATAATCAGGGATTCTTTCTCCTCGCACTGTATGGGTTCTCCCAGATTCATCTTGCTTATGGTGAGTCCCGTGAGAAGGGGCAGCTCCGGATCCATCTCTGTCCTTCTTAAAACAGTTCCGTCTTCGCTGATTACAATAAAATATTCTCCGTAAACCACAGCGGCTGTCTGAGGTCTTTCCTCTACGCTTATTACCAAAGTAAATGGGAACTCCCTTTTTACATCCACATTAACAAAATATGGGTCTTTCTCCAGTCTTTCCTCTATCTCTTTGATGCCGGACTCGAAAATAATATTGTTTCCCGTTTTGGCCTTGGACATTCCCATTATCTCTTTGTCCGCATAATAGGAATTACCTTCAACCCTATACTCTTTTACGGCAAAGAAATCGGACTTGAGAAAAAGATATACCCCTCCGAGTATCATGAGGAAGACCAAAAAACGCAAAAAATAGTGCTTCTTCTTGTGCACTTTACGCTCCCTGTCTACTTCCTTATATCCCTCTTCGTCTCCAAAGAGTTCCTGATACTCTTCGTAATAGTCCTTTGCCATTATAATCCTTACTCTTTTTTATTCTTCGCAGTTGCAGGCTGGGTTTGTCGCGAAATATTTAATACTATTCCCATTAGCCACATCATTATCCAGATGGCATTTCCCCCGTAGCTTATGAAAGGAAGGGCAACACCTGTAGGAGGCATTGAGGAAGTAACAACCGCTATATTGAATAGAACCTGGACGCCAATCATTATGGCCACTCCTCCTGCAAGAAGGGTTCCCAAGGCATCCTTGCTCTCCACGGCTACCATGAGGATTCGCCAAACCAAAACCACGAATACAATCATCACTGCGGCAATTCCCAGAAAGCCCAATTCCTCTCCTATTATGGCGAGGATGAAGTCGTTCTGGGGTTCCGGAAGATATAGATTCTTCTGAACGCTCATACCAAGTCCCGTGCCTTTGATACCTCCTGTACCCAAGGCCAGCAAAGACTGAACTACCTGGAAGCCTTCATCATCCTCAAACTTAAAAGGATCCAGGAAGCATACAATTCTCCTAAGCTGATAACCCAGTTCTTCATCAGCAGCCATGGCTTCCCTAACCTTGGCTACCACATAGAAGACCAGGCCTATCCCACCTGCTCCCATAAGGGCCACATATCTCCACTGCATTCCCGCCAGGAAGGCAATTCCGACAGCTATTGCCGCAACGGTAACAGCTGTAGAAAGATTGGGCTGCTTAAGAATCAACAGGCATACAACTGCCGTATATAATACCACAGGCATAAGGCCACTTAGGTTCTTAACCTTTTCTTTATTCTTGGCAAAGATTGTTGCGGCCAAAACTATAACCGCCAGTTTGGCTATCTCCCCCGGCATTATGGTGAAGTTCACAAGGCCCAGGCTTAACCAACGCTTTGCTCCGTTTACCTCCACCCCAAGCGGCGTAAAGAGAACTGCAAGGAGCATAAGGATTTCCGCTCCAGCGATTAAATTGGATCCCTTGCAGATAATATGATAGTCCACATGGGAAATAATCATCATCATAACGAATCCGGTAACAGCAAAGAAGGCCTGCTTCTTAAGAAAAGAATAAGGTGTTCCGTCGGCGTAGATGGAATCGTAATAACTGGCACTGAAAACCATGACCACCCCAAAGGTGACCAAGATGGTTACCAGTACTATGAGAATAAAATCTACCTCTCTGTCGTTTTTAATCTTCCTTAACTTTTCTTCCACAATAGCGTCCTTCTTCTAATCCCTATCTGTAAAGAGCTTCAACGCAGCTCTTAAAATGTTTTCCCCTCTGTTCAAAATTATCGTACATATCGTAGCTGGCGCAGGCCGGTGACAGAAGAACCGAATCTCCAGGTTCCGCAATTCTGGCTGCCTCCATTACGCAAGCGGGAATGTCCTTGCATTCAACCATTTCCGTAAAGCCCTGCCTGTCTGCAGCCTCCTTGATTAAATACCTGTCTCTTCCCAGCAATATCATCTTCTTGACGCTGCCGTTAAAGGCTTCGATCAATGGGTCGAATACCTGGCCCTTAGCGTCTCCACCTGCAATAAGAATAATATTCTTGCCTATTGCTCGTAAGGCGATAATGGTGGCATCCACATTGGTTCCCTTGGAATCGTTGTAATACTTTACTCCATCCACGGTTCCGCAGTATTCGATTCTATGCTCTACTCCTCCGAAACCTTTGATGGTTTCTCCAATGACCTCCGGATCTATCCCCGCAAAATAGGAAATAGCCGCAGCTGCAAGGGCGTTCTCCACATTGTGATCTCCGATAATGTGAAGATCCTTGGTTCTGCATATATCAACTTCTTTTTCGTCGTCTTTGATGATTAAATGTCCGTTTCTCACAAAGGCTCCAAAATCCAGTTCTCTCACCCTGCTGAAGGGCACCACCCTGCACTTTGCTTTTTTGGATAAGCTCATTACCAAGGGATCCTCCGCATTGACTATAAGATAACCGTCATCTCTTTGATTGGCAAAGATCATTGCCTTGGCTTCTCCGTAGCCTTCCATGGTATGGTGTCTTTCCAAATGGTCCGGCGTCAGATTTAGAATTGCCGAAACAACAGGTTTGAAATATTTGGTGGTCTCCAGCTGATAGCTGCTGGTTTCCGTTACGAGCCACTCGTCCGTCTCGGCGGCAGCTGCTGCGGAGATTGCGGCAACTCCGATATTTCCAACCACATCCGTCGGTCTTCCCGATTCCTTGAATATCTCTCCAACCATGGTTGTTGTGGTGGTCTTTCCGTTGGTTCCTGTGATTGCTACGAAATTGCCTTTGCTTATTCTATATGCAATCTCCAATTCTCCCGTTATTTCCACGCCTTTGTTCTTTGCTTCCTGAACAAAGTCCATCTCAGGAGACGCCCCGGGACTTAAGACGATCATATCGAAGGCGCTCATATCCTCCGGCAGGCAATGGAAATAGCAAGTGATTCCCTTGCCCTTCAGGAAGGACAATAGATTTCTGTCGAAGTCCTGTTCCGCCCTATTGTCCTGAACGCTGACCTCAGCTCCAAGCCTTGTCATAACGTGGGCTGAAGCCACTCCGGATTTTCCAAGCCCTACGATAAGAACTTTTTTCCCTCTGATGTTCTCAAGATTATTGCTCATAGCTTCTCCTCTACATGATGAAAATCAGATACGATAGCCCGCAGCAAATAAAGGTGATTCCCCAGAACATGAGAACCACATTCTGCTCCTCCATTCCACCCATCTCAAAGTGATGGTGAATGGGAGACATTCGGAATATCCTCTTTCCGCCGGTAGCCTTAAAATATGCAACCTGGATAATTACGGACAGTGACTCCATTACATAGATGAGTCCTGCCAGCACCAGGAAGAATTCCATCTTCATCATTATGGCTGCAGATGCAACCGCTCCGCCCAGGGCCATGGATCCGGTATCACCCATGAAAAGCTTCGCAGGGTGTCTGTTGAAAACCAGAAAACCGAGGCAAGCTCCTGTTAAAGCGGCAGAAAAAATTGTGGGAGATCCCTGACCAAGTTTCATTCCCATAAGGGCAAAGGTGAAGGATACGATTGCAGTGACCCCCGAGCAAAGCCCATCAAGTCCGTCGGTTAGGTTAACGCTATTGGCCATAGCAACCACAACGAAGGCTATGAAGGGCACATACATGAAACCAAAGTCCACATACTTATTCACAAAGGGTATGAAAACGCTGGCACCATAACCGGAAAATCTGGCGATATAAACCGCCAGTCCAACAGCAAAAAGTATTTGAAGCACCAGCTTCTGCCAGGCCCTAAGGCCCAGATTGTGCTTTGCCGTAACTTTGATATAGTCATCCAGAAAACCGATACCTCCAAAGAGCAAGGTTACAAGCAACATGACCACCGACTCCGAGGTGAAATATCCTCCCGTTATGGTTACCACAAGCAAGGCAAGGATTATGGCTATTCCACCCATGGTAGGAGTGCCCGATTTCTTCTGGTGCGATTGAGGTCCCTCTTCTCTGATATACTGCTTGAATTGATGTGATTTCAGGATGGGGATCTCAAGTGATGTCAGCACTGCGGAGGCGACCAGCCCAAGCAGCATTATTAATAGCAAGTGTAAAATATCCATTCTTCCTCTTTTAGGAGAGTTTCTCCTCTATGGCATCTGCCACCTTCTCCAGCTCAACGGTTCTCGATGCCTTAAGGATCACCACATCCCCGCCCTTAATAATATCTTTCAAAGAAGCAATTAACTCTTCCTTGGTGTCAAAATGTTTTGCCTCACCTACTCCCCCGATTTCCAGGGCCCCCTTTTGAATGAGTCTTCCTCTATCACCCACGGTGATTAGAAGGTCTACCTTTGATTCTCCGGCAAAGCGTCCTACCTCCAGATGAGATTCCTCTTCCATCTCTCCCAGTTCATTCATTGCTCCCAGGATGGCCACCTTCCGGTTTCCGTCGGATTTCATCAAAGTTGTAATAGCTGACTTCATGGATTCAGGCGCTGCATTATAGGTATCGTTTATTATACATATATCTCCAACCGTGCTCAGTTTAAGACGGTTATCCGTCATCTGCACTTGGGCGAGGCCTGCGATAATATCTTCTATTGCAACTCCCAATACGGAGCAGGCTGCGGAGGCGATAGCCGCATTAACAGCATTGTGAGCTCCCGGTACCAAGAGCCTAATGGGGAAAGAACCCTGTTTGCAATTCAGATTGAATCTAACTCCGCTTGCACCCAGATCCTCAATATCGGAAGCGTAGAAGTCCGCGTCCTCAGAGGTTCCCGCTCTAACTATCTTATAGGCTGCACTATCTCTATCCAATGTGTGAAGCATGTCATCATCATCATTTATTACCAGCACATTGTCTTTTCCGAAGAAGGATGCCACATCCATCTTCTCCCTAAAGATATTCTCTCTGGTTCCCAGTTTTTCAATATGGGATATTCCTATATTGGTTATAACGCCAATATCCGGTTCAATGATTTCTGCCAGTCTCTTAATATGGTTTGCTTCTTCCATGGCAACTTCCAGAACGGCAACCTGCATTCCTTCCTTTAGTTCAAGCACCGCTATTGGAAGGCCAACCTGATTGTTGAAATTATGTTTGCAAGTACCTGCGGAATATTTCCTTGAAAGGCAGGAATAGATCATATCTCTGGTGGTGGTCTTTCCTACGCTTCCCGTAACTGCGATCTTCCTCATATTCAGGCCATGGATATACCATTTTGCCAATTCCTGCAGAGAATTCAATGTATCATCAACCAGAATCAGGTTGAAATCTTCAGGAATGTCTTCAGCCTTTTCCGCTTTGGAGATAACAGCTGCTCTACAACCATTGTCATAGGTTCCCTGAAGGAATTTGTGAGCGTCGTGGTTCGGTCCAATAAGAGCAAAGAAAAGGTCACCTTCCTTTGCTTCTCTTGAATCTATTGCAATGCCGCTTATCTCGGCATCATCTCTTCCCCTTATGAGTTTCCCTTGAAGTGGAGATAATATATCCTTAATTCTTTTCTTTTCCATCTCTTAACCCCCGCCTTATCCTACTCTCTGTAGATGAAGACCTTTTCGTCCACTCTGATGGTGTTTCCACCCTTTGGATACTGGTCCACTACCACAAAGTCGGCATCCTTCAGTTCCTGTTTGCTAAGCTCCGGTCTAACTTCGTATTCAAGGCCGTTCTCCTTGAGAACCTTCTTTGCTTCCTTGAATGTGAGACCCGTAATATCGGGCACATAAGCCCTCTCAACGGTTCCGGAAGTACCGGCTATGACGGAATTAACTCCCGCCGTCTTATATGGCAAGGCGTTCACCAAGAACTTTCTCGCGATAGGAATGGCTGTATCCGATCCCCAAAGACCTTTCTTCGGAGAGCTACAAACGATTAGGGTTACCAGCTGAGGATCGTCGATTGGAGCCACGCTTATGAAGGACATATCTCTTTTGCCTGTATATACACCATCTACTGTTTGGTCTGCGGTTCCCGTCTTTCCTCCGATTCTATAGCCTTCGATCTTTGCTCCAACTCCTCCGTAGTATTCTGTCTGGGCTTCCATGATGGTCAGCATCTCTCTGGCTGTGGATTTGGAAATTACCTTCCTCACCACCTCAGGCTCGTATTCCACGACAGTGTTTCCATCCTCGTCGGTAAGCTTCTGAACCAGATGAGGTTTCATCATCACTCCATCATTTGCTATGGAGCCTATTGCGGTAACCAGCTGGATCGGTGTGATTGCAATGCCTTGACCGAATCCCATGGTTGCCAATTCTACAGGCCCGATATTGTCCAGACAATAAACCAAAGACCCCGACTCGGCAGGATAATCAATTCCCGTCAGGTCGTTAAGGCCATAAAGATTGACATATTTGTAATATCTGCTCTTTCCCATTTCCAGGGCAAGCTGCATATGAACGGAGTTACATGACATACCAACGGCTTGGGTCAGGCTAACCGCACCGTGAACCGTATCGTCCGCGTC
>CAJOQI010000112.1 GCA_905236895.1 uncultured Peptostreptococcaceae bacterium
TCATCATTGTCATCCCCGTTGTTTACTGCGCCAAGAAGATTTCCAGCCTTTATTCCTTTCTTACCCGCTGAAAGATTCGCCTCATCATCTTCTTCACGCTCTGATTTTTCCTCGTCCGGGTTTACACCATCCTCAGGGTCATCAGAGGCATTCTCCTTATTATCATCCTCTGCCTCGGCATCCTGTTCTCCGTTACTTGAATCATTCTGATTCATGATCTCAGGAGTCGTACCCTCCGGGTTCTGCTCATTGGAACTATCCGATCCAGCTCCATCGGTCCCTTCGTGACCGGCTTCATCCGGGTTTACCGGAGTCGTCTGCTCGGCACCATCGGAATCGGAATTATCGGAATCGGCTTCCTCTGATTTCTCAGAATCCGCGTCCGCATTTTTATCCAGACTCTTTTCCGAATCAGAATCGGCATTAGCTTCCTCTTCACCAGAGTCACCATCCGTCGGAGCCTTAGTGTCATCGGGATTGGATTTCTCCTCCGCAGTCTCCTCCGGTTCTTCCTGGCCGCCGGCAAAATGGCCCTCATCATAATTGAGGTTCAATTCATCCTGACCTTCCTGATTATTCTGTCCTTCCTGATCTTCCTGTTGCACCCCCCCACTGGACTCAGTAACAGCATCATCTGCTCTGACCCAGGTTGGGGTGAAGCTGCTGAAAATCATCAAAAGCGACAGCAGCAATGGTAAAATTTTTCTACTTTTCCCAGTCATTACATTTCCTCCTCATAAAACAATGCAATGGCATCTTCCAAATAACTTATAGATCTATATATAAAATTCATTAGAATAAATCTAGCGTTCCTAATTCAACTGTCCATATCCCGAAGGAATAGGGTTGCCCTTCGTTGAATTCCAGCAAATAATAAGAATAGGTGTCATCCTCTATGTGTGTAAATATTTCCGGATTATTCTCTCTAATCTTCTCCCGTTTCGCATCGGTTACTTTTGATGCAAAGAAATCCACCGTTGCCGCATATTCCTTTACTCCGGTCCAAAGTCTCTCCTCCGAATGATAGGCTTCGTCCTTATCCACCAGGAAGAGAGCCATATTGTCTTCCGCCTCCGTTGTCTGGAAGGTGGTGGAGGGGTATCCGGCAATTTTTGTATCCGGATCATAGAACATGAATAATTCTGCAGCTATTGATGCATCCACCGGTTCAAGGCCCAGGTTCATAAGCTGGGCAAGACGAAATTCATCCGGTATATTCCCGGGATGTCCCTTGTGAATATATCCATATTCATCGCCATAATATGCCATGGTCAGCTTAACATATTCATCCAGAGGGTCTTCAGTTTCCACCGGTGCCGAAGTCCCCAGAATCATCATGGGAGTCTTACCCTCTTTCCTTATTTTTTCAAAGGCGCTGTCTTCAAATTTATAGAGTTTCTTCAGGGTTTCTTCATTACCCTTTTCCTGAACTCCCGCCAGGAGATTGTTTATATAGTTGCTTGATACTCTTTCGTCATCCATCACGCGCTGAAGAAATGCTTCATCCTCTATCAAAAAAGTATCAGATGCGCTTTTCCGAATGACCCACCACTCTGCATCCTCTTCCACATCCAAAATAGCATAGACATACTGGTAGAGGAAGGTATCCTCCAGATCGCTGATTCCCTCACCATTCCGGAGCCTTTCTTTGATGTCCTTGTATTCCTCAATCAGCCTTTCGTGTTTTTCCTCTGCGTTTTTTAAATCGCCGTAAACGGACTTGAATGTATCATAAGAAATGGAACTGCCATCGGTGATGAATACCAAGGAATACCGGTCGTCAGCCAAATTAGTTTCATATACAAGATCCGGCAGACCTTGATTGAAATGAAAGTCGTTGAAAAAGAAATGGAATTTAGAATTAGGGTTGAGGGAGAGAAGATGTTCCACATATTCCTTAATCAGAGGAATTTTGTCACCTAAGGTGTTTATCATATCCTCACTGTTATTTGGAATATACGGGTTCGAGGTCATTGTCCGAGGAAGCTCGTTCCAGTCATACTGGCTGTCCCTGGACAAAGTTACTATAGAAGGAATATAATTTCCCGCCTGATCCTTCAACATGCTGTCGTCACTGAAGTATTTCAGGCTGTACATAAGTACCGGGAGGCTGGACATCAGGGGCACGATATTGTATTCATCTGCTATTACCGCGATATTTTCCTGCTTTTCTTCCAGCACTTCCTGACCCCTTTTGAAGGCCATTCTGCACTGCCACTCTCCATAAAAAGGCACATCGAAGGAAGCTTTTCCTTCTTTTATGTCATCCAATGTAAGAGAAATGGTCTGAACCGGTTCATCCCGATAGAAGAGGGCTCCGTCAATTTGCAGATTATCAATCCCATCCTCTATATTTTCTATCAAAATTCTGGGGGAATTATCCTCAGCTTGGGCTATATTCATTTCCAGGGGTTCGCCACTCTCTTCTGTTGCCTCCGATTCAGAAGTTTCGGTTTCTTCTGAGTTTTGGGGTTCAGCGTTCTCTTGCTGACTTTCCGCATCGGAAGAGCCTCCCTGCGCAGGCTTTGCCCCGCAAGAGGACAGAGGAAAACATAACAAAAAAAGTATTAAAAGAAAAGATAAACATCGCGTTCTGCGAATAGACATTCCGCACTTCATCTGCATTCCCCTCTTAATCCGCATTGTATGGCGCCCAATTATTAAGTCTTATAACCATGAAAACCATACCATTGTAATTGTACCATCTATGCCCTTTTATCTCAACATAAACATTCTTTTCGCCTTCTATGACCAGATATAATTTCGTATCTTTTGTGATACATCTTCCTAACAATTATCGGTGCCAGAAGACCGTTTTGAGCTATGCTCTCTACTAAATTTTGCATATCTTCATCATCTTTTACCTTGAATGGATGATTCGGAAAAGGGCCGATACTGGAAAGTGGATTTTCCTGAATGTTTCTGGTCATTTCATCGCCAGAATCCTGATTGCTATTTTTAGCCATAATCCCTCCTAACTAATTTTTTCTAAGGATTCAGATATACCTGCTTGCCACATAAGAAATGCCACTTGATAAAGCTAACTCCCACACTCTGCGTAGGCTGACCGGCAAAGGTTGAAAGCGGAATCGGCGCAATAGCCGTGTACATATATAGTCTTTTTTATCACAACGACATTCTGCACCTAACTTCGACTTAATCACTTCACAGAATTTGTTAAACTCATCTAAAAGAGCTTTTGCACCATTAACTTCTTGACTACCATTTATGTACTCTTTTCCCTTTTTATCCGATAAAAAAGACTGGATCCTCTCTATTGTATTTTTTCCCATGTTATATTGCCTCTTTATTAAACTAAAGTTATATGCGAAAACTCTCTATGCCCGTACTCCATACTTCTTATCAACACTTTTTCTTTCGGTTCTTCCGTAACGATATGGCAGAGTATCACTCCGTCAAACTACAAACTTCGCGTAGGGTATTACTTCTATTACCCCTACATCCATTTTGATTAGATCTTCCTCACTATGCGTCACTATCACCAGCCTCAAGCCTGGGTTCTCTTTAGCCAGTTTGAGCAAATTGCTAATCTCTCTTTCTCGTGCATCGCCATCAAGAGAGTATGCAACTTGGACTGCCAGATTCTCCTCTGGAATATAGAAATCCACATCAATCCCGGTCTTGGCGGACTTTATATAATAAAGCTTGTCCCCATAAATATTATGGAGATGAATCGCTACCAAGTTTTCCAAAAGTGCAGATTTAGCATCCGTTAAAAAGAGATTCAGTAGTCCGTTATCTCCAAAATAGTATTTCGGATTGCTTTCTTTATCCACAAATGCCGCATAGTAATTTTTGATATCAAAAATAAGATATGCGTTCTTAATATGATTAACATACTCAATCACGGTGTCTTTGCTTATCGAGACACCAATAGTCTTAAGAGAGTTGTGAAGTTTAGTAAATGAGATTTCATTTTTAACAGACTCCGCGATCTTCTTTACCAAAAGTCTAAGGGCGGTTTCGTTTCTTATCTCATTTCTCGCAGCGACGTCCCCAAGAATCACCTTTTGATAAACGTTGGAAACATAGCCTCTCTTATCTCTAAGATCAACCGTCTCGGGATAGCCGCCATAAGTGTAGTATTCGTCAAAAAGTCTCAGCAATTTGCCTCGCTTGGATGTTTTACTCCAAACATCATCTGTGATGTTGACACCTTTCGCTCTTAAAAATTCCTCAAAACTATATGTGCTCACATATTGCGGAATATAGCGACCACCCAATGTTCCGCTTATCTCTCGGCTCAGCACCTTGGCATTGCTACCTGTAATGCGGACGAAGGCTTTTTCATCTGCCAGTCTTCTTGCAAACTTCTCCCATCCATCGATGTTTTGAATTTCGTCAAAAAAGAAATATGCCTTTTTTTCAGTCAGCATATTCTTTACAAGCAAAATATCATTGAAATCATCTACGGTAAATTCCGACAGCCTCTCGTCCTCAAAATTTATATATATAATCTGACTCCAATCGACGCCATTTGCAATCAAATCAAGCACGGTCTGATATAATACTGTACTTTTCCCCGCGCGCCTTAAACCAACCAGAACATAGTTTAGTTTGTCCTCAAACTTAAATTTTCGATCAATTATCTCAGAGGATTTAATTACCTCGTGTTGATCTAGGATAACACTCTTTAATATGTCTTGATTCATAGTCGATTCCTCCTGTCGACTATATTCTACAATATTATTGTGTTTTTGTCGACTATATTCGACAACTCTCTCGCCGCCATAAACCCTGCACCCTCAAGTTCTCCTGCGACCTCCTTAAGCGCAGCAGGGAGTCTCTCCGACATATCGACTATCCTATCTGTCGCAAAGCCTCGACCAATTCCTATATCGGCTGCAGCGCGCTCCCAAGCGGACTTATCAATCTCCCGCCTTGGATATACGCCGCCAATATTAAATGCCATAGCTTTGGTGCTTCCGGGGTAGATAACCGTGCTTATTAGGTCATAAGCCGGGGCGAGTCTAACTGACTTTAGATCCGCAGAATAGATTAGCGACATGTTCTTGATGTGGTTGTCTGTGTTTCCGATGAGCCAGTTGAAGGTGGTGATGTCCCACAGCTTAAACAAGTCCTCTGCAGCGTCCGCTGAGTTTTCTCTTATCAATTCTCCAACCTTTGCAAAGTGATTATCGCCGGTCTTTTCGTATTTGTTTGATGACGCTATCCCAAGGGCTTGGGCAAGATCCTCTTGGTGGCGTCTAAGGGGGCACTTAAGCCCTGCAACTTTCCTATCGCTAAACTCCTCCCTATCGTATCGCGACGTGGCGAAGAGTATATCTCCGTCACTTCCATCACCGGTATTAATGATAAAACTCTCAACGGCATCTATTCCAAGTTTTGCTGCGGTCCCGAGAACCAACTGTTCATTAATAACTATGTCGTTTAACCTAACGTGGCTTTGCTTGACTATATGGGTGCTCGGCGCATCTCCGATTGGTAGATACCACTTGCCTTTTGGCGCATCATAATAGAGTCCGACTTTTCCGCTGGCTCCTGCAAGAGATAGATGAGATTCTGTCACCAACTCTGCAGCTTCTCCTGCGCCTTCTTCTGCAAGGGCTTTCATTTTCTTGGGCGTAAGCTTTTGATAGTCCGCCTCTACAGGCTCACGCCCCTCTTCAACAACCTGAATTGCTCCCAAGCACTCACTTCCAAGAACAGATAGAATCGAAATATAGTCGCTCTCATCCACCTGGAGCCACTGAGCAACGCTTCGCCTTGTAAAACCCTCTGGCAAGAGCCCCTCAAAGAATACCTTCGTTCGCTCCACGGAGAATGGCTCTTCCTGAAGCGGTAGATTCAGCGATATAGGACAGGCGCCATCTCTATCTAAATAATCTACGCCATATGAAAAACAAGCATCATGAGCACCATCCCCTCGGATGGCTCCAACGAATACTTGCCTACCTTCAATTTCTATATATATCCCCAGCGTTCGCATAGCTCACCTATCTCGGTTCCAAATAGATATTCATACTAAGCATGCTGGCAACATAAAAAGCCTTATCCAGCTCCGCTGTCCGCTTGCCTCTCTCCAGATCCGAGAGAAAGCTGACGCTTAGCCCTGTCATTTCTGAAAAATGCTGCTGGGTGTAACCCAGTTCTTTTCGCCTATCTCTAATGGCCTGACCAAAGGATGCGCTGTCTGTTATCTTCATATAGCTCCTCGAAACTATGCTTGTACTATTTTTCGATACTATGCCGTACGGCTAATTTTTGCTATATTTCACGAAATTGGTGCGTACGACTAAATTAATACACAACCATTATATATTAAGCCGTACGGCGAAGTCAATACATCCCCTCGCTATCTCATTTCTCCTTTATAACCTTTTATAACTTCATTTCTATTTTATAACCTTTTATAACTCTAATCTCACTATCTTTAAGGTTATGTAAGGTTATACGACCATTATGTGCGGTTTTGAGAAATGGCTGTAAGCATTGAAAAACCTGGA
>CAJOQI010000113.1 GCA_905236895.1 uncultured Peptostreptococcaceae bacterium
AGCTGGGAAGTTGAAGGCGAGAAAAAAGAAGTTAAACACGAAGATCTCAATGATGAGGATCAGACTGTAACTGTTAAAGAACCTCCCGAGGAACCCGAAATCCCCGGTGACGATGAGGGATCCAGCAATCCGAACGACGGAGATAAGGACTCTAATACTGCTCCTGTAGATGATACACCTGATAAGGAGAAGGAACCTGAGAAGCCTGCAACCACCACACCTGAGAAGCCTGCAACCACCACACCTGAGAAGCCTGCAACCACCACACCTGAGAAGAAGCCCAACAATACACCGAAGACCGGTGACGAGAGTAATGCAGTTCTCTGGCTTGGACTCTTGGCAGCTGCTGGTGTAGCACTGACCGGCGTAAAGGTTTACTCCAATAAGAGAAAGTAATTCCAACAAAAGCGTCCGGATTCGGACCAAAGAAATAAAAAAATGCGGCCAGAATTGAGATTTTCGTTTCAAATCTGGCCGTTTTTGTTGTCTCGTTATAATTTAACCTCTCAAAAGTAAGTAGAGCAGAACTATGATTCCGAGAACTATTCTGTAGTAGCCGAAGATTTTGAAGTCGTGGGTTTTGATATAGTTCAGAAGGAATCTGATTGCAAAGAGTGAAACTCCAAAGGCCACCAGGCAGCCACCATCAAAATCAGAACTTCCAGGCCGCTGAATGCAAGGCCGAATTAAAGGAGTTTAAGGAAGCTTGCCTTAAGGGAATTGCTTCCGTAAGAAAGAACGCTCAGGGAGCAAAGATTGTAGAAGAGTAAAGAATTCCGAAAAACTCGCTTAGGCGGTTTTTTTAGTGCAAAAAATTTTTTTATAAATATCTTGACAAATGTATTTTTATGCGTATAATGATGAATAACAGTTAATATTTATGCATAATCATGAATGAGTGCAAAGTAAAAAAGGAGATATAAAATGAAAACTAAAATGATGAAAAAGGTATTGATAATCGTCATCGGAATTCTGATGATCCTCTCACTGGCAGCCTGTGGCAGTGCAGAGAAGAAAGAAGAGGCTGCGGAGACAGCCGCTGAAGAAGTAGTTGAAGAAGCGGAAGAGGCAGAAGCTGAAGCTGAAGCAGCAGAGGAAGCCACCGATGAAGCAACGGAAGAGGCGACAGAAGAAACTGATGTGGATGCAGAGGCAGTTAAGTCCGCTGCATACAATAAGGTTCTCGATTCCATCGTTCCTGCAGCAAGTCCTGATGGACAGCTGACAGTTGCAACTTCTCCGGACTTCGCGCCAATGGAGTTCGTAGACCTTTCCAAGGATGGAGACGATCAGTTTGTAGGCTTTGATATTCTTCTTGCTAAATACATCGCAGCCCAGCTCAATAAGGAATTGGTAATTAAGCCCATGTCCTTCGATGCAGTAATGGCTGCAGTACAGACAGGAAGCGTAGATTTGGGAATGGCCGGATTCAGCTGGACTGAAGAACGTGCTAAGAACTTCTTCATTACAGATTGGTATGAAGCCGGTGCAAATGAAACTTCTCAGGTAGTTATTGTAAAGAGCGATAAGGAAGGTCAGTTCAACACAGCTGCAGATTTTGCAGGACTTAAGATCGGCGCACAGGGTGCATCCCTCCAGAAGGTTCTGGTAGAGGGACAGCTGATTCCTGAAGGTGCAGAAATACAGCTTTTCGAAAATCTTAACGATGCTGTTGCTGCTCTTCTTACAGATAAGATTGATGCCCTTGCAGTAGCCTTCGGAAACGGCGAGGCATTCATCTCCGCCAACCAAGGTGAAATCGCTTTCAGCGGATTCGAATTCGAAGTAGACGATATGTATAAGAATAACGTTATCCTGGTTAATTCCGGAAACGAAGAACTGGGTAACCAGGTAAACGAAGTCCTTGCCCAGATTAAGGCTGACAATACAACCGAGGGTTGGTATGAGGCTTGCCAGCTGTTGGCTGAGATCAAGACTATCGACGAGCTTGGTTACGACGATCAGGGTAATAAGATTAGCGAATAATAAGAATTAGGCCATGTTCTAGGCTGGATCGCCTTTAAGATCATTTTAAGGAGCTCCTATCAAGGAGCTCCTTGATACTGAAATCGGAGGACAGAGAATTGAGTATATCCAAAATCCTGCACGATATGTGGGACATCTTTAATACATACTATTTGGGGCAGGGACTTCTGTGGACAGGAATAGGCTATACCTTGCTTCTATCCGGCATTGCCGTTGTATGCGGTGCTTTGCTGGGGTCTATCCTTGCCATAGGAAAGATGAGCAATATCAAGCCATTAAAAATACTGATTACAGCAATAGTTGAGGTTCTCAGGGGAACTCCTATGCTGCTCCAGCTCTATATCGCTTACTTCATAGTACCTATGATGCTTCACTCGTCCGGTCTTTCCGCCTTTGCCTGCGTTGCAGTAGGTCTTTCACTTAATTCTGGCGCATATGTATCGGAGATAATCCGTTCCGGAATAGAGGCGGTGGACAAGGGGCAGACGGAAGCCGCACGGGCTCTTGGTCTCACATCCAAGACCACCATGCTAAAAATAGTTCTTCCCCAGGCCATCAAGAATATTCTTCCTGCCCTGGGCAATGAATTCGTAACCATCATCAAAGAAACATCCCTGGCGTCTACATTCTTTGTTGGGGAATTGATGACCACTTATTCCATAATCAAGGGAATAACATTTAACGCCATTCCAACTTTGATGGATATAGGAATCGTATACTTCGTTCTTACATTCTCTCTGTCAAAGCTGATGGGACTCTTCGAAAGGAGGATGAAGGCCAGTGCTTGATGTAAAGAATATATACAAGAATTTTGGAGATCTGGAAGTACTGAAAGGCGTATCAACCTCCATAGAAAAGGGAGAGGTGGTTTCCATAATAGGAGTATCCGGCTCTGGAAAGTCAACCCTTCTTCGCTGCATGAATCTTCTGGAGCATCCCACCTTTGGTGAAGTGTGGATGGAGGGAAAGCTTTTGACTCCCGTTGATCCATACCTCCACTTTGATGTAATTCGCGCATCCAAGACCTATAAGGGCCTTGTGGGAGGCGGCATGGAGGATATGGCGGCCATTACAAAGATAAAAGAAGAGGACCTTCTTCATGAGAAACATGATGCGGAGGGAGCGGAGTATAGGGCTCTTATGAAGCAGATTTATCAGGAGAATCATATCGACTCCAATCTGGCTCGCCGTAAGATGAGCATGGTATTCCAGCAGTTCAATCTCTTTAACAATAAGACGGTGCTTGAGAATATTACCCTGGCTCCTCTGGAGACGGCAAAGTATAACCATGTGAAGGATATGAAGGCGGAGAAGGAAAAAATTGAGGAGCAGGCATTTACCCTCCTTAAGAGAATCGGTCTTGAGGAGAAGGCCAATGTATATCCATCAAAGCTTTCCGGCGGACAGAAACAGCGTATCGCTATCGTTAGATCCCTTGCCATGAATCCGGACGTAATGCTCTTCGACGAGCCTACCAGTGCTCTGGACCCGGAGATGATCGGAGAAGTTCTGGACCTGATGAAGGAACTGGCAGAGGGGGGCATGACCATGGTGGTCGTAACCCATGAAATGGGATTTGCCCGCGAGGCTTCGGATCGTGTGCTATTTATGGATGAAGGATATATCAAAGAAGAGGGAAGCCCGGAGGAATTATTTAAGAATCCAAAGGATCCAAGGCTCCAGGACTTCCTAAGCAAGGTGCTTTAGTTATATAGAATTATGAATAAGAAAGACATAATAAAAAACATAGACGGTTATTCGGAAAAGATAATAGAGATATCCCATAAGGTATGGGAGTATGCGGAGCTATCCTTAAAAGAAGTGAAGTCCGCTGCCCTATACATAAAAGAATTGGAAGAAGAGGGATTCACCGTGGAAACGGGTCAGGCGGGGATTTCCACCGCCTTTTCCGGTACCTATGTGTCCGGATCGGGTAAGCCTGTAATCGGAATCCTGGGAGAGTTTGACGCCCTTTCCGGACTTTCCCAAAAAGCCGGCTCTGCAATAAAGGAAGAGGTTGAAGTTAACGGCTGCGGTCACGGATGTGGACATAATATGCTGGGGGCGGGAGCCTTTGGTGCGGCAGTGGCTGTGAAAAAATACCTTGAAGAGACGGGAAAGGACGGAACCATAATCTTCTTCGGTTGTCCCGGTGAAGAGGGTGGCGCAGCCAAGACATTTATGGCAAGGGGAGGACTGTGGAAGTCAATAGATGCGGCTCTCACCTGGCACCCGGGAAGGAGCAATGAGATAACCACGGGAACCAACAATTCCTGCACCCAGGTTCTGTATAAGTTTAATGGGGTTGCTGCTCACGCTGCCGGAAACCCGGAGAAGGGAAGATCTGCTCTTGATGCGGTTGAACTTATGAATGTGGGAGTTAATTATCTGAGAGAGCATATGAAGTCCGATTTCCGCATCCACTATGCCATGGTGGACGGAGGGGGACTGTCTCCCAATGTGGTTCAGCCCCACGCCTCGGTGCTATACATGATTAGATCCAATTTGGTTAAGGATACCTTGGAGCTTCAGGATAGGGTGGATAAATGCGCGGAAGGTGCGGCTCTCATGACAGAAACTCAGTTGGAGAGAATCTTTGTTGACGGTACGGCAAATACCGTTCCCAATACCACCCTTGAAAAACTGGTTTATGAGAATATGAAGGAGGTTCCTCTGCCAAAATATACGGATGAGGAGTGGGCCTTTGCCACCGCCTTGGATGCCAACTGCCCGGAGAGCAGCGACATACCCGGCCAGGGAGCAAAGTATAACCAGGAAATCAAGAAAGAGGTGGCTGCTTTATCCGAGGGAGGCAAGAAGGTGCTTAACGACTTTCTCATGCCCTTCTATACGGGTAATAATTTTTCGCCGGGATCAACAGATGTGGGGGATGTAAGCTGGCAGACTCCTGCGGTTCAATTTAACGCCGTGACCTTCACGGCCCACGCCCCGGGTCACTCCTGGCAGAATGTTTCTTCAGGTGCCTCATCAATAGGGGACAAGGGAACCATATACGCAGCAAAGGTGCTGGCCTGTTCGGCGGTTGACTTGTTTGAGAAACCCGAAATAATAGAGGCAGCAAAGACAGAGCTTAAGGAAAGACTTGATGGAGAAGAATACCTCTGTCCCATACCGGATGGGGCAGAACCATACATAGTCGAGGAATAAGTAAGGAGGAGAATATGTATAAACTTTGGGTCGCCTTAAAGAGCGCAAAGGAATATAAGTGGGTTGAGCTATCCCACCAATTGGATAATGACAGTCCCGTATGGAGCGGAATCCCCGAAGGCAGTGTAGAACTGAGCAAAGTGGTTTTCGACTGGGGTAACCCCATGCTGGAATGTCAGATTCAAACATTCAAATTTCCGGGACAGTTCGGAACTCATATAGATTTCCCCGGACATTTCATAAAGGGTGCTCCGCTTTCAGAGGAATATGGAGTTAAAAGCGGCGTATTTCCTCTTTGCATAATTGACCTGACGGAAAAGGTTAAGAATGATATTCATTATGCGGTAACAGCTCAGGACATAATGGATTACGAAGCAAAATACGGAGATATTCCTGACGGGGCATTTGTGGCTCTTCGTACCGATTGGTATAAGAATTGGCCGGATATGGACAAGCTTTCCGGAATTGCTGAGGACGGTAGCGAAAACTTCCCCGGATGGTCAATGGAAGCTCTTAAATATATCTATGAGGTGAAAAACGCAGGAGGAAACGGTCACGAAACCCTGGATACGGATGCCTCCGAAGAAGCGGCAAAGGCTGAAGACCTTGCCTGCGAAAGATATGTATTGGATCAGGGGAAGCTGCAGATTGAGCTGATGAAGAATCTTGATCAGGTTGCTCCTGCAGGTGCTGTTCTGATCGCAGCTTGGCCCAATATCATTGGTGCAACGGGGCTTCCCGTTCGGGTTTGGGCCATTACGGAATAAGTTCTCAATAATCGTTCTACTCATAAAACCTATTAAAAAAACAGTGGCGTTAAATGCCACTGCTTTTTCGGTATAAGACATCATTGATAGTCTTATAAGCTTGGTTTATACGATTCCCTGCATCATCATAGCTTCCGCAACTCTTTCGAAGCCTGCGATATTGGCGCCGGCAATCAGATTGTCGCCCAGTTTATAGCGCTTGCAAGCATCTACGGAGAGATTGAAGATATTAACCATGATGCCTTCCAGCTGTTTGTAAACGTCTTCCTTGGAGAAGATGATGTGCTCAGCATTCTGGCTCATCTCCAGGCAGGAGCAGGCTACTCCGCCGGCGTTGGCAGCCTTGGAAGGTCCAATCTTTAAGCCGTTCTTCTGGAGGTATTCAATAGCTTCGTTAGTGGTAGGCATATTGGAACCTTCGCAGAGGAATCTGGCTTTGTTCTTAACCATGGCCTTGGCGTCGGCCAGGTGAATCTCGTTCTGAGTAGCGCAGGGGATGTAGAGGTCAGCCTTAACTTCCCATGGCTTCTTTCCGGGGAAGAACTTTGCACCTTTGAACTTCTTTGCGTAAGGAGCGCAGATATTATTTCCGGAGTTTCTGAGGTCCAGCAGATAGTCAATCTTCTTTCCGGAAACGCCGTCGGGATCGTAGATATATCCGTCGGGGCCGGAGATGGTGATAACCTTTGCTCCAAGCTCTGTCAGCTTGATGGCTGTACCCCAGGTTACGTTACCGAAGCCGGAGAGGGCAACGGTCTTTCCTTCCAGTTCTTCGCCGAAGAATTTCAGCATTTCGCGAGCATAGAATACAATTCCGAATCCTGTTGCCTCGGTTCTTCCTGCAAGGCCTCCGTTGTTGGTGCCTTTGCCGGTCCATGTTCCGTCATACTGGTTGGTGATTCTCTTATACTGACCCATCATATAACCGATTTCTCTTCCGCCTACACCCAGGTCTCCTGCGGGAACGTCGGTATTGGGTCCGATATGTCTATAGAGTTCAGTGATGAATGACTGGCAGAATCTCATGATTTCTCCGTCGGACTTGCCGTTGGGATCAAAGTCTGCGCCACCCTTGCCGCCGCCGATAGGGAGGCCGGTAAGGCTGTTCTTGAAGATCTGCTCGAATCCCAGGAACTTAAGGATGCCGGGATATACGCTGGGAGC
The DNA here is from genome assembly GCA_905236895.1 of uncultured Peptostreptococcaceae bacterium. GTDB lineage: Bacteria > Bacillota > Clostridia > Peptostreptococcales > Anaerovoracaceae > Eubacterium_B. The sequence continues at coordinate 7,086 of CAJOQI010000113.1, forward strand.
AAATCTGATTCCGCCCTTATATGGTCCAAGGGCGCTGTTGAATTCAAATCTGTAGCCTCTGTTAACCTGGACTTTACCTTTGTCGTCAACCCAGGGAATTCTGAACATGATTCCTCTTTCGGGCTCGATAAGTCTCTCGATAAGTCCAGCCTTAACATACTCAGGGTGGGCTTTAAGTACAGGTTCGATTGAGGTAAGAACTTCTTCTACGGTCTGGAGAAATTCAGGCTCGTTGGGGTTCTTTTCCTTTGCCAAGTCGATGTACTTTTGAACTAAATTCGCCATTTCAATTTCCTCTTTTCTTTCAATAAATCATTGGTGTAATAGATTTACCTGACGTCCCTTTGGGAGATGTCCAGACAAAGTATAAACCCTTGACAAAAAATCGTCAATATAAGAAAGAAAAGAAATGATGACAGCCTATAAAGTAGTAAAATTAGCACTTTTCAGGCAATTCGGACTGTTGCGCCACATACCTAATTATGTTATTATTAAGGGTAGTATTTGGCGAGGTGAAAAATGGAAAGCATTACACCGGACAGAGAGGTTTTAGTGGAAGAGAGCTTGGAAAAAATCCTTTCCCTCATTGAGGAAAAGAAGTTTTTTCGTGCTCGTGACGAACTGCTAAAGCACAATTATGTGGAGATTTCGGAATTACTTGAAGAAGTCACCGAGGAGAGCGATCTTCAGAATACGGTAATTCTCTTTAGGTTACTCCCAAAGGATGTGTCCGTTGATGTTTTTGCCGAGCTTCCTTCAGACGATCAGATGAAGATCATTTCCGGCATAACGGAAAGAGAAACGGAGTTCATCATCAGCGAGATGGACTTTGACGATAAGATCGACGTATTGGAGGAACTGCCCGCAAATATAGTCGATAAGATTCTTGAGAAGACACCCAAGAGCGAGAGAAGACTGATTAACACCTTCCTCAATTACCCCGACGATTGCGCCGGAAGTCTGATGACTCCGGATTATATAAGCCTTCAGAAGGACTGGACCGTAAGGCAGGCTCTGGACCATATCAAGAAAGAGGGCATAGACGCTGAAACGCTCTATACCTGTTATGTAAAGGATACGGGAAGAAAGCTAATCGGTATCGTATCCCTTGCAACCCTTGTTACTTCAGATGACGAGGCCTTTATCAAAGACCTGATGGTTACGGACTTCGTTTACGAAAACGTATATGACGACCAGGAAGATGTTGCTTCGGACTTTACCAAATACGGCTTCCTGGCCATTCCGGTTGTGGATAACGAAATGCGCCTTGTAGGTATCATCACCGTAGACGATATCTTGGATGTAATCGAAGAAGAGGCAACCGAGGATATCGAGAGGATGAGCGGTATTATCGACTTTGATGATTCCGACAAAGGCTATCTGGATACCTCGGTCAAGCAGCATGTAATAAACAGATTGCCTTGGCTTGTAATCCTCATGGTGGCATATATCTTTACGGGAATGATTATCGAAAGTTTTGAAGGAACCCTTTCGCAGATAATCAGTCTGGTTGCCTATATGCCAATGCTTATGGGAACCGGCGGAAATACGGGATCCCAGGCTGCAACTCTAATCATAAGAGGTCTTGCCACCGAAGAGGTTGAGACGGGAGACGCTATTAGGGTCCTGTGGAAGG
>CAJOQI010000114.1 GCA_905236895.1 uncultured Peptostreptococcaceae bacterium
CCGCGTCCTCTACCCAAAGTATTCCTTCGCAGTAGAACCCCCTATCCGGATTGGACAGTCCCTCTTCTATGGAGGCAGAAGAGGTTATGAGCTTAAGGGTGGAGCCTGGTTCATATACGTCGTTAACCAGAGGATTTCTCCACATCTTGCTGAGATATAGGGTCTTCTCCTCAGGATCCATAGCTTCGTATGAGGCCATGCTTTCCTCGTCAAGATCTATTGGAGTCATGGGAGTGTTGGGATCAAAGGTTGGATATACGGACATTGCCAATATATCCCCTGTCTTGGGATCCACACATATTCCCATAACCTGTTCGCATTCAAACTCCGCATATCCTTCCTTGATGGCCTCGTCCAAATACTGTTGGAGCATTTCATCTATGGTGAGGACTACGTTCAATCCATCCTGGGCTGCGTAGTATTTGCTCTCACCAAAAGCAAGAGCGTTCCCGGAAATATCCGTATCCGTAACGGCTCTTCCCGCAACGCCGCTAAGGTATTCGTTATACATATATTCGATACCGCTTCTTCCGTGGCCGTCGTCATCCACACTTCCGAGAACCGTTGCAGCAAGAGTTCCCTGCGGATAACTTCTTCTGGTGTCAGGCAGAATATCCACTCCCGCCATATTAAGTTCGCCTATGGAATCCGCAACATCCTTATCCACCTTTACCGCCAATTTAATAAGGGGTTCCGTGGATTCTATTTTCTTTCTGATGTTTTCGGGATCTGCGCTTAAGATCTCTGCCAATTTGGTGATCAGTTCATTTCTGCGATCATCCTTAAAGCTGTTTCTAATGTCCGCAGGCCTCATCCAAATGGTATAGCAAGCTACGCTGGTGGCCAACTGTTCACCGTTTCTTCCGTATATTGCTCCCCTCTTTGCTTTGATGGATGTATCCAGTTTCTGTTGCGCCTTGGCCTTACTGGTATACTCTTCACCTCTTACTATCTGTATCCACGCAGTACGAAAAAGCAGTCCTATCATAAGGACGGCTATAAGAAGGAAAACCAATAGTATTCTTTTTCTGGTCTGAGAGTTGATTTTGCCACTCTTTTCGGACATGTGTTCGTAACTCCTACATTCTAAAAAAGACCGGCAAACTGTACCTGTTCAGCTTCCCGGCCTAATTTATTCTGTTAGAGAAAAAACCTCCCCTAATTATAGGCATTTCCTCTGATTGTCAAAGCCAAGCTCCCCGTAGGTGCATCGTCGCCCGATATGACAACATATTCGCTGGCGTCTGCATACACCATCCCCAATTCAGAGGATGCAATAGCTTCGATTTGGTCAATGCTGTTAGCTGACATAATCTTGATTCCAAGCGTGTCGATTTCCCCTTGTAACGCTTCGTTGCTGGCAGCTATGGCGTTGTTTCCAACCTTCAGCTCAGCTGCATAGGCAGAGAGCAGAACGATGGAAATCAAAATGACGCCTATAAAAACCACGATCAAAATTGTCTTTTTCTGTAAGCCGTTCAGCATTTCCCTTTTCCCCTTTAGAACAATAGTTAAATAGTTTTTTCCAGAACCCTGAGTTTTGCGCTCCTGGCTCTTGGATTATCCTCCTGCTCGCTCCCCAACGGGCAGATAGGTTTCTTTGTCACTCGCCTTCCCACAGGCTCTTTGCCGCAGGTGCACATAGGCGCTCCTTTTGGACAGGTACAAGGATTTTCGCAAGTTGCAAAGGCTTCCTTGACGATTCTGTCTTCCAACGAGTGGAAAGATATAATACAGAGTCTCCCATTCTGACTCAGTATGTCGATAAAATCATCAACCGCTTTCTTCAGGCCCCCCAATTCGTCATTGACTTCTATTCTTATGGCCTGAAAAGTTCTCTTTGCGGGATGTGGACCCTCTCTTCTCTTTGAGGCGGGCACCGCATCTTTGATGATTTGGACCAGCCGTCCCGTATCTTTAATCGGCTCCTTCTTTCTTTCCCGTTCTATGAAGGATGCGATTCTGCCGGCCCAGCGTTCTTCTCCGTAGTCTTTGATGATTCTAGCAAGTTCTTCTCTGGAGTAGTCATTCACCACATCCTCTGCGGTAAACTGCTGGTCTTGGTCCATTCTCATATCCAGAGGTGCTTCGTTCATATAGGAGAAGCCTCGCTCCGGATTGTCCAGTTGATAGGAGGAAACTCCCAAATCCAGGAGGGCTCCGTCAACCTTATCTATATCAAGCTCATCCAGGATGGCTTTGATATTGGCGTAATTGTCGTGGACAAATATCTTTTTGCAGCTATATCCTTCAAGTCGCTTTTCGGCTTCCCTAAGAGCCTCCATATCTCGGTCTATTCCGATCAAGGTTCCTTTCTCCGATAGAAGCTTGCAGATTTCGCTGCTGTGGCCTGCGCCTCCGATGGTTCCGTCCACGTAGATCCCGTCGGCCTTGATATTCAGGCCTTGGATACATTCATCAAGAAGCACCGGTTTATGATTGAATTCCATTACAGATTGTATTCAATCAGGGCATCGAAGGACATTGCACCTTCAACCCTTTGCTTGTCCTTTGGTTTCTCGAAGACTTCCTTGGCGTAAACGTCAATTCTCTTTCTTGCTCCGAGGGTTACCAATTCCTTTTTTATTTCGGCAAATTCCTTTAGATGATTGGGAATGATGATTCTTCCCTGACTGTCGAACTCACAGTCCTGGGCATTACCGAAAAAGCTTTCGATAAAGTCTCTGACCTTGGGATCCGCTTCAGGCAGCTGATCGAATTTCTCAGCCTGCTTTTCCCAGTCCTCTACCTTGTAGATATAGAGGCATTTATCAAAGCCGCGAGTGATGATACATCCGGCTCCCAGCTCATTTCTGTGCTTCTGCGGAACAATCATACGGTTCTTGGCGTCTATTGAATTGTAGTACTTTCCAATGAACATAAATATTGCTCCTCCGGATACTTTCCCACTCTTGTAGTACTGTAATAATATCACCACTCATCACCACCTTTCAACACAAAATGGAAAAAAAAACGCGTTTTTGACCTAAAAATGGTACATATAAGGGCTATTTGACCATTAAAAAACCGCAAAACACTATATATTGTGGTTTTACGGTTAAATAACACCTATATATCTCTTCTATGGTGGTGGGGCCTCAACCCAGGTATTCACTTGGTTTTTCCTGGGTTTTGGCCTGATAACAAAGCCTCTTTTTTCGCCTTAGGAAGCTTTTTTATAGCAGCCTCCCTCTTCATGGCTTCTTC
>CAJOQI010000115.1 GCA_905236895.1 uncultured Peptostreptococcaceae bacterium
CATCGATGATGATCCTAAGACTACGAATAAAGTAACGGTCACACCTCCGAGCACACCGGAGAAGAAGATTAATGGCGGCACTGAGTACGTTGAACTTCAAAATCGTCCAGATACGTTCACTTATACCGTTACACAGACCGTTCCGGCTGGTGCGACTAAGGTTGAATTTGTAGACGAGCTGGAAAGCGTCCTTGAGGTAGTGGGCGAGCCTACTATCAACTTGGAAGGCGCTACGGTTACGGTGAAGGACAATAAGGTAGTTGCTAGCGCTAAAGGAGATGTCGACAATCCTGTTGTCGACAAAGACACCATTGTTACCTTGACCATCGTAGCTAAGATTCGCGACGAAGTAACGGACGATGAGCTCATCGAAAAGTACGGATCGACGGTTGTACCTAACGAAGCGACCGTTATTATCGACGATAAACCTAAGACCACTAATACTGTAGAGGTTACCCCACCTGATGAGCCGGGTGGTGATCCGGAAAAGAAGGTTAACGGCGTCAATAGCGTTATCCTCCTTGAACGTCCTGAAGTCTTCACCTACACCGTAAGCCAGAAGCTTCCGGGTGACGCTAAGACTGCTTTGTTCGAAGACGTCCTTGAAGATGTGCTTGAAGTAGTGGGCACACCTACTATTGATGGCGCTGCCGAATATACCATCAGTGTTAATGGCCAAACCGTAACAGCTACAAGCGACAATGTTATTGCCGACCGTAACAAGACGGTGACCTTGGCCATCCAGGCCAAGATCCGCGACGACGTAACCGATGCCGACCTGATTGCTGAGTATGGCTCCACGACGGTTCCGAACAAGGCAAAGGTCACCATTAATGACAAGCCATTCGATTCCAACACTGTAACGGTTACACCACCGGACGAACCCGGTAGCGATCCAGAAAAGAAGGTTGACAACGAACTGAGTCTTGCACTTGGTACGCGCGACCAGGTATTTACCTACACTGTAAGCCAGACCTTCCCTGGTGATGCAAAGACAGCAAGTTTCGTGGATACCTTGGAAAGCGTGCTTGAAATTGTGGACGAACCTACTATAGACGGCAAGGGCCTCTACGAGATTAGTGTTACAGGCAACAAGGTAATCGTTGTGGGCACCAATGTCATTGCTGATCGCAACAGTACGGTTACCCTAACCATCAAGGCCAAGCTTCGGGATGATGTAACAGACGAACAACTTATTGCCAGGTACGGATCCACCACGGTTCCGAACGTGGCAGAAATAACCGTCAACAACAACCCGAAGACCACCAATGAAGTTGAGGTAACTCCGCCGGATAGCCCGCGTGAAGATCCTGAAAAGAAGATCAATGATCAGAAGGAACTCTTCGAGCTTGAGTCTCGTCCTGAAACCTTCACTTATACGGTTTCTCAGGCTATACCGGAAGGCGCTAAGAATGTAGTCTTCGAAGATACACTAGAAGATGTCCTTGAAATAGTTGGCGCTCCGAGCATTAATTGTGAAGATGCAGTTGTCAGCGTGGAAGGTAACAAGGTTGTTGCTACTATCGAAGATGCTTCTGACTATGTTGGACAGACTCTGACACTGACAATTGATGCTAAAATTAGCGACAGCGTGGGCGATGCTGACCTGATTGCTAAGTATGGCTCTACGACGGTTCCGAATAAGGCGGTCGTAACCATCAATGACATTCCGCGCACGACCAATGAAGTTAAGGTTGTACCGCCGGTTGAAGATAAGGAAATAGTTAAGACGGTCAATGATGCTCAGCATGCAGATCTTGACGCAGCTGACGAAGTATTCACCTACGACATTGAGGTCTATGTACCTGCTGATGCCGAGAAGATAACCATTACCGACAACCTGGTAGAGGGATTACAGTTCGAAACTGCTGCCGATGAAGTATCGGTAACAGTTGATGGCGAAGAAATCGAAGCTACAAAGACTATCGACGGTCAGCTGCTGACAGTTGAAGTTGTTACCAGCAGGCCTCAGGCTGAAGAAGTAGCAGAAGAGACTGAAGACACTGAAGAGGCTGGGGAAACCGAAGAGACTGAGGAAGCTGAGGAAACTGAGGAAGCCAACGATGCGGCAACTGCTGCTGAAGAGGCTGCCCAAAAGGCTGCTGAAGCGCAGGCAAAGGCCGACGAACTTGAGGAGGCCGCAAAGGCTGCCGAAGCCTATGCTGAAGAAGCTGCTGACGCTGCCAAAGAGGCTCGCGCCGCTGCTGACGCTGCTGCAAATGCCGATGACAGCGCCGAAAACGAAAGCACCGAAAGCGAAAGCATCGAAAGCGAAAGCACTGAAGGCGAAAGCACTGAGGGCGAAAGCGCCGAAGGTGAAAACACCGAAGGCGAAAGCACCGAAGGTGAAAGCGCTGAAGGCGAAAACACCGAAAGCGAAAGCACTGAAGGCGAAAGCACTGAGGGAGCCGATGATGCTGCAGACCTTGAAAAAACTGCAAAGGCCGCTGAAGCCGCTGCAGAAGAAGCTGCTGCCGCCGCTGCCGAAGCACGTGCTGCTGCTGACGCTGCTGCAGAAGAAGCCGCTGCTGCAGCCAAAGAAGCTGAAGAAGCTGCCAAGGCTGCAGAAGAAGCCGATGCTGCAGGAGAAGAAACTGCAGAAGAAGGTACAGAGGAAGAAGAAACCGCAGAGGCTGAAGAAGAGCCTGCAACAGAAGAAGATGTTGTAGTTGACCTGCGCGGAAAGACCATTAAGGTTACTTTCCAGGCAAGCATTAAGGCAGGTGCTGACCTGGCCAAGTATCTCGACTCTAACGGAAACCCACGTGTTCCGAATACGGCAAACTACATCGTAAATGATGACCCAGATCGTAGCTATGATTCGAATACGGTTACGGTTACACCGCCGACTCCACCTGCTGATGAACCCGAAAAGTTCATCAACGGATCAAAGGATAAGGTTGAGTTGACAAACCGTTCCGACACCTTTGTTTATACAATAACCCAGCAGATGCCGTTCAATGCAATCAGTGCTGTGTTTGAAGACAAGGTAGAAGATGTGCTCGAAGTGGTTAGCGTCGAAATCGATGGAAAGTCTGAATATGTTGATGAAACAAGCGGAAACTTTGTTCGCTTTATCACCGAAGATGCAAGCGCTGATCGCAATAATAAAGTTACGATGACTATTACTGCCAAGTTCCGTAAGGGCATTACCGACAGCGAGCTTATTGAAAAGTATGGAACCACCAATGTTCCAAATAAAGCTACAGTAACTATCAACGGTGATCCTAAGGCGACGAACGAAGTTCTCGTAACACCGCCACCTGTAGAACCTGAGGATCCAATCAAGAAGGTTGACGGAAAGGATAAGGTAACCATCTCTAACAGAGATAAGGAATTCACTTATACCGTAACCCAGAAGATACCGGAAGGCGCTGTAGAAGTAGTATTCACAGATGTGCTTGAAGATGTACTTGAAGCATCCGAAGCAATTATCAGCGTGGATGGAGCAGAAATTAGCATTGAGGGACAGGTTGTAACAGCTAAGATAGCAGATGCAAGAGCATATGCAGACAAGATCATAACTCTCACTATCAAGGCCAATATTAAGGCTGAAGCAACAGAGGAAGAACTTGATGCATACACCAACCGTGAAGTACCAAACGTTGCTACAGTAATAATCGACGGTAAGGGTAAGGTAACCAATAAGGTATTGGTAGAACCTCCAACACCTACACCTGATGAACCTGAAATTGAGAAGCTTGTTGAGACTAGCAAGACTAAGATCAACAATAAGCACGGTGACATTTCACAGCTGGAAGAGGTATTCACATATACCATCAGAACAACTATGCCGAAGAATGCTAAGGCTTTCTCAATAACAGATAGACTGGACAGCGTACTTGACTTCTTTGGTGACGTAAAGGTAACCATAGACGGAAAGACTGCCGGAGCAGCAGTAACAAAGGATGGATTCCTGGCAGTTGCCTTCTCTGAAGAAGAGGTAAAGGCTAACGGAGGAAAGTCTGTTGAGATAGTATTCCAGGCTAATATCGTAGTAAGCGAAGAAGAACTGGTTGCTAAGTATGCAGACCGTACTGTACCTAACGTGGCTAGATATCAGATTACCGATCTCAATGGCGAGGAATTTGCACCTGTTGATTCCAACAAGGTTACAGTAACTCCTCCGGGACCGGAACCGGAACCCACAATCCCGCCTGAAAAGGATAAGGAGGATAAGCCTGTTAAGCCCGAAACCAAGACTCCTGACAAGCCGGAGCCAAGCAAGCCGACCACACCAAGTCAGCCGGGTAATACTCCAACCAAGAGTCAGCCCAAGACCGGTGACGAGAGCAACGCTCTCCTCTGGATCGGACTCCTGGTAATGGCAATGGCAGGAACCGTTGGAGCAAGAAAGCTTAGAAAAAACAATAAGTAATAGGCTATAAGGCTACAGCAAAACAATGAAGAAGGGACCTGAAAAGGTCCCTTCTTTAATCCTTTTATTGACAATCTACGGGGAAAATAATATACTGAATATTAAGAACAAATGTTTGATATTGGAGGAAAAATGGCGAAGAAAGGGAAAACGGTTTTCGTTTGTCAGGAGTGCGGATATGAGAACCCCAAATGGCTGGGCCAGTGCATTTGTGGCGCTTGGAATACAATGGTGGAGGAGAAACTCCCGGAAATAAATGTGGCTGATGTCAGAAGAAGAGGTAGCCTTACGGAGGGCAAAAAGGCCTCTAAGGCCTCCAAACTCAAGGAGGTTGGTACTGGTGAGTATTCCCGCCTTAATACGGGTATAGGGGAGCTTAATCGGGTTCTGGGAGGAGGCCTTGTAAAAGGCTCTCTGGTTTTGATTTCCGGCGAACCGGGAATAGGAAAATCGACGATTATAATGCAGGCTGCATCCAATATCTCCGCCGCAGGTGAAAAGGTTCTCTATGTTACCGGAGAGGAGTCGGAAGAGCAGATTAAGATGAGGGCCGACAGAGTCTGTGGAGAAATCAGCGACAATCTATTTATCCTGGCAGAGACCAATATGGAAAATATAGTTGCGGTTTGCGAGAATCTTAATCCAGGCTTTGTTATTATAGACTCCATCCAAACCATGTATACGGAGGAATTGGATTCCGTGCCGGGAAGCGTTTCCCAGGTTAGGGCCTGCGGCAATCATCTGATGCGAATAGGCAAGGGTATGAATATCCCTGTATTTATAGTCGCCCATGTAACCAAAAGCGGAGAACTGGCTGGACCCAAGATCGTGGAACATATGGTTGATGCGGTGCTTAATTTCAGCGGAGAGAGGGATCAGGACCTTAGAATTCTAAGAGCCTTCAAGAATAGATTCGGTACCACCAGTGAAATCGGTGCTTTCAAAATGGAAGAGAAGGGCCTCATAGAGATCAAAGATCTTTCCGCCACTTTTTTGGATAGCACGGGAGAAAAGCCTGAGGGCTCCGTGGTGTCTGCAATCTACGAGGGAAGCAGACCGATTCTTATGGAGATACAGGCCTTGACTGCCCCTGCAAACGTTGGATTTGCAAGGCGTACAGCGGTTGGAATAGATAATCAAAGGCTTTCAATGATTCTTGCTGTCTTGGAGAAGAAGGTAGGCATGACCATGATTAACCAAGATGTCTATGTAAACGTGGTGGGAGGAATAAGGCCCGATAGCACGGCGGTTGATTTGGCAGTGGCTTTGGCGGTCTATTCATCTCTTAGAGGAGTCAAGAGCGACAAAAGAATCATGGCTGTTGGTGAAGTAGGTTTGACCGGAGAGTTGAGGTCTATTGCAAATCTTGATAAGATAGTGCAGGAAGCAGCTCGAATGGGATATGAAGAGATAATTATTCCTGCCAGAAATGCAAAGTCCTTGGAGAGCCTAAAAACCGAAGGCCTTAAGATTGTGGGAGTTAATAATCTTCAGGAGGCCATTCGGGCATTTAAGGGAGAATAGAAGTAATGAGAATCTCCGCCACGGCCCTGGCGCCCATATAGGATCCGCCTGTTCCTATGATTAAAAGTGCAATAGATTCTATAATAAATCTGTTACAAGTAAAGGAGGAAAAGCCAATGAAAAAACTGGGCTTCGGAATGATGAGACTACCTTTGACGGACAAGGAGGATCAGACATCCTTTGATGTGGCACAAATAGAAAAGATGGTGGATCGATTCTTGGAGGAAGGATTTACCTATTTTGATACTGCATATATGTATCATAAGAATCAGAGCGAAATCATGCTGAGAGAAGCTCTGGTGAAGAGACATCCGAGAGAGTCTTTCATAGTTGCGGACAAGCTGCCGGTGTTCTTCGTAAAGGAGAAGGATGACTTGGAGAGATTCTTCAACGAGCAACTGGAGAAGACGGGAGCGGGGTATTTTGATTATTATCTGCTTCACTCCATCGGTGGCTCCAAGATGAAGTTGATTGAAGATCTGGACATTTTCGGTTTTGGCTTGGAAAAGAAAAAAGAGGGAAAAATCAAGCATTTGGGCTTTTCCTTCCACGATACGGCGGATGTTTTGGATGATATTTTAACAAAGCATCCCGAGGCTGAGTTCGTACAGCTGCAGATTAATTACCTGGATTGGAATCATAAAAGCATTCAGTCGGGGAAATGCTATGAAGTCGCCAGAAAGCATGGCAAGGAAATCATAATAATGGAACCGGTTAAGGGTGGAGCCTTGGCAGATATTGCTCCTGAAGCGGAGAAGATGTTTAGGGATCACAGTCCGGAAATGTCACCTGCTTCCTGGGCTATCCGTTTTGCCGCAGGCCTGGATGGAGTAATGATGGTCCTCTCAGGAATGAGCACGCTTGAACAGATGGAAGACAATATGTCATATATGAAGGATTTCCGGCCCCTCACAGAGGCGGAAAAGGGAATCGTGGATAAAGCGAAGGATATAATTCTGGAGTCCAGGGTTGTTCCCTGCACAGCCTGCAGATACTGCGTGGAGGGCTGCCCCATGAATATTCAAATTCCTGAAATCTTTGCTCTTTACAATAAAGAAAACACCCCTGCAAAAGAGGGAGAGGCTCCCGAGGATAATGCTGCGGCATATAAAGAGCTCTGTGAGGGACACGGCAAAGCCAGTGAATGCGTTAAGTGCAAAGCCTGCGAGGGAATCTGTCCTCAGCATATAGAAATATCCGATTTGATGGGCAAAATAGCCTGGGCTCTCGAATAGGAATAAAACTGGAAAAAACCACAGTTTTTACACAAAAATTAAGGCTCTTTCGGTTGCGTGGAAGGGCCTTTTTTTGTATAATGATATGTAATGATTTTTTGGAGGAAATAGATGAACGCAGTTGGTAAATTTGGGGTTTGGATTGTTGAACACCAACTGGGATTGGAGACATTTCTGTTGATTTTGCTGGGGGTCATGATACTGGCCATCCTGGTACAACTGATAAGAAGAGAGAGAAGAAAAAAGACTCTTCTTGAGGAACTGGATCGAAAGATAGACGGCATAAGCGAAAGAATCGAAGGCATTGCCGGAAGGATTTCGACGGAGAATCATCAAGAAGAATCCGTAGATAAGGTCCTTGAGGAAACTAAGACAAAGGCGGAAGAAGAAATCGCAACGGAAGCCGAGGAAGAAGCCGAAGCAGAGGAGACTGCTGAAGATCACGCTTCGGTAGAAATGGAGACCCGCGATGAAGTTGGACTTCCTGAGGAAATAGAAGAGGTTATTGCTCCCGAAGATGCCATAGATGAGGCTCCTGTTGAAAAAGAGGAGGCTCTCACGGAAGACAATATTATTGCTTGGCTGAAAGAGGGGAATAAAGGGGAAGAAAGCATACCTCCCGTTTCCGGGAACCAGTCAATCAGATTCTATAGCAGAGACTGGGGAACGGATAAACACGGAAATGTTTATACGGAAGAAATGTTAAGAGAACAAATAGGTTAGTGTTAAGCCACAATTGGAGGGCGGAATGTTTTGCAAGAATTGCGGTAAAAGAGTTGAAGACGGAGATAAGTTCTGCAGCAACTGCGGAACAAAGGTGGAAGCACCGGTATCAAGATTTGGATTTGACCAGGGTTCCGGCCTTGGACCGGGTTTTGGGCTTGATCCCAAACCGGAACCCGAGCATAGGGAAAGAATAGTCGAAAAGGGAAGACCCTTGATGGATATAAGCTGGGACGTGGAAGGATATCCCGGGGTAAAGCCACCAAAGAAAAAGACCGATACAGCGGAGGTGGACTTTAATTGGGATACCATCCTGAAAAACAGAGAGGCCAGCGGAGCCTATGAAGAGCCTGATACCATTATGACGGAGGAAGATCTCTTTGTTAAAATCACAAAGGACACAGAGAGACCTCTTGCCACCGCAGGCACCCAGTGGAATTTGGGAAGCACTGCCAGGTTCGAAAAACCAAAGGGCGGAAGAGGCCTTGGACCCAACGATTTCACCATGCCCTTTATCAGACCCAACCGCAATGAGAATGAGAATGTAAACGAAATCGAAATAACTACCTTTGAGGATTATCCCATGGATGATGGGGGATATCCCAGC
>CAJOQI010000116.1 GCA_905236895.1 uncultured Peptostreptococcaceae bacterium
GCCCCTGCATAGCGATAATATGCTCTCCTTTGATTCCCGCCTCGTGACATAGTTCAATGCTTTCAATGGAGGGTAATACCCTTGCATAGATTCTTGAAATAAGATCTTCATTGCAAGACAGCTTTTTAAGATCCTTGCTTCCCGTGGTTAAAAGAATATTTCCCTTGGTCTCATTAAGGGCTTCAAAGCAGCTTTCAACGGAATCAAAATACCTGCATCCGTCACAATCCCCATGAGGACCATCCTCTCTCAAGATCCTCGTATATTTAACCTCGGCCTTATTGCAGGCCTCTTTAATATTTCCTGTTACCTCAATAGCAAAGGTATGTGTTGCATCATAAACCATGGTCTCCTCTTCTTTGACTTTGGAAATCAGATCAACCATTTCTTCCACAGTAAGCCGCCCCTGATGTATTTCCATCAAAGGGCTGTCTTTAAGAACCAGCTCCCCGTATTCCGTTGCTACGGAGACCAGGGTTTTGATTCCGGCGGAAGCCAATGCCTCGGCCAGCCTTCTTCCTTCAGTTGTTCCCGCAAATACTATGCAAGTCTTCATAGGCCATATCCTCTCGGAGTAACAAGTTTATTATCTATTATCTTGGTTTGAGAATTACCTATAAAGCATGTTGTAAACATATCAACCTGAGCATCTCTTAATTCAGCCAAGGTGCATATTCTATACTCAGTTCCTTCTCTCCCAATATTCTTTACATAACCACAGGGTCTATCTTCTTCCATGGTTTCCAAAAGAATATCGCAAGCCTTCATGAGATAATCCGCTCTCTTCTTGCTGGAGGGATTGTAGATGGCAATGGCAAAGTCTCCTTCCGCCGCAGACTTAAGTCTCTTCTCAATCTTTTCCCAAGGTGTAAGAAGATCGCTTAAGCTTATGATGCAGAAATCATGGTTAAGTGGAGCGCCAAGAATTGCGGCACCGCTAGATGCAGCGGTAATTCCCGGAATCACCTGAAGTTCTATATCCGAATCGTATTCCAGAGAAATCTCATACATGATTGATGCCATTCCGTAGATTCCCGCATCCCCGCTGGAAACCATGGAAACGGTTTTACCCTGCTCCGCTTCATCAAAGCACATTCTGCATCTTTCCACCTCTTGCTTCATGGGGGTGGACTTCATTTCTTTATGGCCAAAGCCAGCTTTAAGAAGATCCAGATAAACCGTATAGCCGATTATAATATCCGATTCCTCCAGCGCCTTAAGGGCTTCCCTGGTCATGGCTTCTTCAGAGCCTGGACCCATTCCAACTATATAAATCTTTTTGTTCATAACATCCTTTCTAAAGAACATCTGCCAAGGATATGGTTATTCCATCCTTTGCCGCCTTACTTTGGATTATGATTCCCTTTCCTCCCGTTGCGGCCACAGCTGCTCTCTCGCATACATTATCCACTCCCACTCTATCTCTAACGAAGAAGGATGCGGAAAACTTGCCGGGCACCCTTTTTAAGGTCTCTGCATCAAAGGTTATTAGAGGAATCTTTAACTCTTCCACCAAAGCCTTAATTCCCGGCTCCTCTTCCTTAATATCTATGGTTGCAATAGCAGAGAGATCGCCGAAGACCAAGCCTTGTTTCTTCAGACATTCCTCGGCAAAGGACTTTATTTCTTCCAAGGATTTTCCCTTCTTGCAACCCAGCCCCAATACAATTCCTTTATCAACTATTCTTATTTCCGATTCATCACCCGGTTTAAGTCCCAAGGTTCCATATTCATAATCAGAGGGATTATCCGATATAACTACATCAACCTTTTCCTCGGGTGGAAATGCCTTGATCGATAGAGTAATAGCCTTTCCTTCCAAGGCCTTTGTGGATACCTCTTTTATGCCATCCTTGTTAAAGACCTCCAAGTCCCTTTCTCGCGCAAAGCTATCCACGGAGAACACTCCGTTTATATCCGTTGCGGTGGTAATCACGGGAACCGCACCATGGGAGTTCTTCAATTCAGCGGCCAAATCCGCAGCCAACTGATTGGCTCCCCCATAATGACCGGAGAGAATTGGTATTATATATCGACCAAGTTCATCCATCACGATAACCGGTGGATCCGACAGTTTATCCTTAAGATGTGGTGCTATGGATCTAACTGCAATACCAACTGCACCAACAAAGATAAGAGGAGTCTTCTCTTCAAAGGCGTCGTGACAAAAATCACTTAAACTATCACCCTTCTCAAATACGAGGCACTGATATTCCTTTAGGGCACCTATTATTTTACCAATCAGTTCTCCGCCCTTCTCCGTAAAGGCGGCTATCCTAAGAACATCCTTCATTTCTTTCCTCTTCTGAATTCCGTGGAAAAGCTTTCGTCATATAGCTTAGACTTTTCGTAAGACTTGGGATTTATTGCATCTCCTACAAGAATAATGGCTGTTTTGGTAATATCGTTTTCCTTTGCTATACGATCTATTTCTTCCAAGGTACAAACAAACTTCTTTTCATCCTCCCAAGTAGCCTTATATACCAGGGCCGCAGGAGTATCAGCCTTATATCCACCTTGAATCAAACGTTCCTTAAGTTCCTCTATTCTGCCTGCGCTTAAGTAGATTGCCATGGATGCATTGTGGGCAGCAAAGCTTTCTATGCTTTCTTTTTCGGGGACAGCCGTCTTCCCTGCAATTCTTGTTATGATTAGGGACTGGGATATTCCGGGAAGAGTGTATTCCAAATCAAGGCTGGCTGCCGCACCAAAGCAAGCGCTGACACCGGGACAGGACTCATGTGGCACTCCCAATTCATCAAGAGCTTCCATTTGTTCCTTCACCGCTCCGTAGACGCTTTGATCTCCCGTATGGAGTCTCACAACCATCAGGTCATATTCCTTGGCATATTCGTATTTCTCAACCACTTCATTTAAGGACATGGTTGAGCTATCGAAAACCAAGATATCTTCCCTTGCATATTCAAGAAGCTGCGGGTTAACCAAGGACCCTGCATAGATAATCATATCCGCCTGTTCCAACAGTTCCTTTCCTCTTAAGGTTATTAGGTCCTTTGCTCCGGGGCCTGCCCCTACAAAGAAAACCTTTCCGCCTTTAATCATTCCTCTCCTCCTTCATATCTTCCAGTTTCTTTATCTCATCTATCAAAGCATTGGAACCGGGGCTTCTTCCTAAGAGTCCTATCTCTCTGGTAAACATTACACACTGAACCTCAACCTTATCCCCAAGCCTTTTATTAAGATGGAAGATGATTTGCTCAACTATTCTATCCGCCACCCTTTCCATCATTCCAATATCCTTAAGATAATTGAAGGCTTCGTCGGTGGTATTGGACTCGAGAATCCTAATTGCTCCATCTCTGTCCCCACCCTCTTTAATAAAGGCAGCTGCGATGGTTTCCATTCTTCCGTCTGCCTCTCTCGAATGGGTATTCATAATGCCAGCACCGATCTTAACCAGTTTTCCCGCATGGCCTACAAGAAGCATCTTCTTATAGCCCAAGTCTTTTACCATATCGCAGGTCAGTCCGATAAAATTGCTGCACTTTACACTTCTATCCAAATCAAAGCCATAGGCTTCAGCCATGAAATCCAAACCATAATTGCCTGGTGAGATTGATATGATTTCATAGCCCAATGCTCTCTTTTGCTTAAGCTCAACCCTAATGGTTTCCGTCAAAGCTTCTTGACTCATAGGCTCCACAATTCCGGATGTTCCTATGATCGATATTCCCCCTTCAATCCCAAGCCTGGGGTTAAAGGTTTTCTTTGCAACTTCCTCTCCTCCGGGACAGGATATAACGACTTGTACCGCCCCTTCATAATCAAAGGCATCAAGTACATCTTCAACTTCTCTTCTTATCATTTCCCTTGGGACGGAATTGATTGCATGATTTCCAATTTTTTGATCGAGGCCGGGCTTGGTTACAAGGCCCACTCCTTCTCCTCCGCTAATAATAATTCTTTCCGTTTCCAAAAAATCGGACGCCAAGGAAACCCGGGCAAGAATAGTCAGTCCTGTGGTTACGTCCGGATCGTCTCCTCCATCCTTAACCACTCCGCAGATTACACTATCGTGGCTCATATCTATATCCACAATCTTCGCATTGAAAACTATACCCTTGGGAGTTTCTATGAAAATACTCTCTTTGGGAAAGCCGGTAAAAAGCATTATAGCAGCTGCCTTTGCTGCCGCAGCAGCGCAGCTACCTGTTGTAAAACCATGTCTTAATTCTCCCATTCCAGATTGACCTCCTTCAGGAAAGAATAGATTCTATCCATATCCAGATTCTCCCGGAGAAGCTTTGCCAGCTTATCGAATTCCCTTTCTTTGAACTCTCTCCTGGACTTAACTTCGGAAAGATTAAGGCTTATGCCTTTTTTCTCAGCCAGTAGCTTTAGAATTCCCGTTGAGATACCTGTCTCATCAAATATTCCATGAATATAGGTTCCGTATATATTATCTCTGTTGGCAAAAAGAAGTGCTTCCTTACTTCCTTCCATGGTGGTAACTCCCATATGGATTTCGTAACCCTTCACATTTTCACCCTTTAAGGCTCCAAAGATTCCCTCGTCCATGGTGAAGCTTCCTTCAAATTGCCTTGTGGCCTTTTCTCCTTCAAGGGTAGTAACCAGTGGAAGAAGACCAAGTCCTTCTTCCTCTCCTCCTTCTTCAACCCCAAGGGGATCCAAGACTCTCTCACCCAACATCTGAAAGCCGCCGCAGATTCCGAAGACAGGAATACCCTCTTTGCTTTTTTCTTTGATGGCATCACCAAGGCTCGATGACTTAAGCCATTTCAAATCCCCCAGGGTATTCTTTGATCCCGGTAAAACAATCATATGGGGATTCCCCAGATTCTTCGGGTCATCCACATATCTTATGGACACATCCTCATATTGGCCGAATACATCCAGATCGGTAAAATTCGATATTCTGGGAAATCTGATTGCGGCAATGTCCACAAGGCCGGCTTCCTTCTTTTCGAACCTGCCGGAAAGGGAATCCTCATCATCCAGGTCCAGCTTGCAGTATGGAACAGTTCCAACAAAGGGAACGTCCATCTTATCCTTCATCATATCTATCCCCGGCTGAAGAAGGGTCTTATCTCCTCGGAATTTATTAATGATGACTCCTTTAAGAAGGTCCTTCTCCTTTTCGGAAAGAAGCATATATGTTCCATAGAGCTGAGCGAAGACTCCCCCTCTATCTATATCTCCCACCAAAAGCACGGGAGCATCTATTAACTCCGCCAAACCCATATTGACTATGTCTTCATCTCTTAGGTTAATCTCGGCAGGAGAGCCTGCCCCTTCTATTACGATAATATCGCATTCACCTGAAAGCTTCCTTAGTGCCTCGTTGATACCGGGAAGAAGACTTCTCTTATAAGCAAAGTATTCCTTGGCTGTCATATTGCCAACAGACTTACCGTTTACGATTACCTGAGATGTGCTGTCTCCCGTAGGTTTAAGAAGCACCGGGTTCATATAGACGGAAGGTTCCACTCCGCAGGCCTCAGCCTGCATGGCCTGGGCCCTTCCGATTTCCAGTCCCTCATGGGTAGCGAAGGAATTAAGCGCCATGTTTTGAGACTTAAAAGGCCTTACTCTATATCCGTCCTGGCTGAATAGTCTGCAAAGACCTGCAACCAAAAGGCTCTTTCCAGCATTGGACATGGTTCCCTGGATCATTATCACTTTAGCCATTTGGTTATACCTCCATAAATCTCAGCCAGCCTCTCCGACTTAAGATCATATAGATCGCTTACGATTCCTTTGCTGAATACTTCTTCAGGAGTTCCCACAGCCTTAAGCTCACCGTCACTTCCAAGGCAAGCAATCTTGTCCGAAACCTCATAGGCTATTTCAAGCTCGTGAACGGACATCAGTATGCTGATGTTTCCACTTTTTGATAACTCTTTCAAAATATCGATAAACCTAATCTTGTGATAGATATCAAGATAGGATGTGGGCTCGTCCAAGAGCATGAGCCTTGGTCTCTGAGAAATGGATCTGGCCAAAAGAACCCTTTGTTTCTGACCGTCGCTTAAATCGTTAAAGACCTTTTCGCTTAAATCTTTAACTCCAACCTTTTCCAGGGCCTCCTCCACTATTTCCAAGTCCTCGGGTCTAAGTTTTCCCATCATATCCGTATAAGGGAATCTACCGAGGGAAACCATATCCTTTACGGTCATTAAATCCGCAGACATTCTTTCCGTCATTAGAACGGACATGAATTTGGATTTCTCACTTAAAGAATAGTCCTTAAGATTCTTTCCCGCCAAAAGAATGTCCCCTTCGATTAAGGGAATGAATCCAGCTATGGTCTTTAGAATAGTTGTCTTCCCCGAACCGTTGGGACCGATCATGGAAACGATTTCCCCCGGCTCTATGGTGAAATCGATATCCCGAGCAATGGCCTTACCGTTATAGCCTGCCTTAAGATCAATTATGGAGAGAATGGAATCATTATTCATTATCTCTCACCTCTCTTCTTCATAAGCATGGCTATAACAATTGGAGCACCGAATACAGCGGTAATGGTGCTGATGCTCATTTCCGTTGGAGCGAATAAATTTCTTGCGATTAAATCGCAGAACAAACAAAATACTGCCCCGCCTAAAAAGGCGCCGGGAATCATATAGATGGGCTTTGATGTTTTAAGCAAGGTTCTTATGAGATGAGGCACCGCTATTCCAACAAAGGAGATAGGGCCCGCAAAGGCGGTTACCGTGGCAGAGAGCACGCTGGAAAGGAGTATAAGCTTGATTCTGAATGATTTAATGTTTACTCCCACGCTTTTGGCATAGTTCTCACCCATCTGAAAGGCAGACATAGATTTGGCCATAAGAAAGGCCAAAACCGAAGATATGATAATCACAATGGCTATGGCTCCCACATTGCTCCAGGTTATACCGGAGAAGCTACCCATAGACCAATTGTGGAGATTAACGATGTTTGAATCATCCGCAAAGGTAATTAAGAATTCGGTTACGGCTGAACATATATACCCCACCATAACACCGCAGACCACGAGAATGGACATAGTCTTTACCTTGGCCGATATTAGAAGTACGAATCCCATTACTATGATTGAACCGATAAAAGCAGCAACAATCATTCCAAGGGAACTGATTAAAACGCCACCCGACATAGCCATAATCATCATAATGGCCACTACCAGCTTTGCTCCGGAGGATACACCCAGAATATATGGGCCCGCAATAGGATTGGAAAAGAAGGTCTGAAGAAGGAATCCGGAAATTGAAAGAGCTCCCCCAAGAAGAAGAGCCGCAATAATCCTGGGCATCCTAAGATTCCAGACTATTACCCCTTCCTGAGATGTTCTGTCCCCGGATAGAATCAGTTTTACGATCTGACCCGGATCCAAGTTAACGCTTCCCGAGGAAATGTTAAGAATAACCAGAACAATCAGGAGAAAGGCCATTATTAAATATACGGATACTATCCTTTTACTCATAGACCCTATTCCAATTTAACAAAGTATTCCAAAGCCTTACCTTCTCCCTGTCCGGAGATGATGAGATAAAGTTCTTCCGTCATATCGGCCAGACCGGAAGATTTCTGGAAAAGACTTTTTCTGGTTGCCCAGATATTGCCATCTTTAACCGCCTTGGTCTTCTCAAGTTCACCGAATTTATCAATAAGTTCAGCCTTGGTTTTAATCTCACCCTGTATAGCAGTATTATAAATCAAATAGTCGGAATCCACTACATAATCAAAGAAGCTCTCAAGCTGAATATTGGTGGTAGAAAGAGCATTATCATCATCCACGGGAAGTTCCTCCATGGAATATCTTCCACCTGCCACATAGATCATCTTGGATATATAGTCTCCCGGCTTTCTTACGGTAGCGTAGTTGTTTGAGCTTATGGAGAAGAATGCCACCTCAGGTCTATCCTCAGCCACCTTTTTATCCGTCTCAGCTACAATCTTCTCATATTTTTCCGCCATGGAATCAAAGAATAAATTGGCCTCATCCTCCTTGTCCAAAAGCAGTCCATAAAGTTTGATCCACTCAAGCCTACCCAGGGGTTCAGCCTCATAGCTGGATCTTTCCACCATTACGGGTACGCCCAGGGACTCCAAGCTCTCTTTGGTATTGGGTGAATGATAGATCATTGTACTTTCTATAGCCAAGTCGCATTCACTTTCCAATATGGCTTCGTAGTTGGGTTCGCTATACTTGCCCACATAAACAACGTCTCCGGACTCCACCAATTCCTTTACCTCGGGGATTCCCCAATCAGAGGCCTTGGTTGATGTCATGGTAACAAAGCCTTCAGCTCCTATCTTTAAGAAAAGGTCAAAAGCAGAAGATGCCGCCAGATAAATTGAATCCAGCGGCCTGTATATAGTCGTAAACTTCTCTTTGCTGTTCTTTGCCCAATGGGGAATATCCATTCCTTCCGGGAGAACCAGATAGTTTAGTCCATCTTCAATTCTGATAAAAGCGGAGCCGTCATCCATCTCTTCTATGGAGAACTGATCCGCATATTTTAGCTCTATCCTTTTGCCTAAGGCATTGTCTTCTTCAGAGGTTGTTTTCCCTCCGCAGGAAACAAGCCCCGAGAGAAGAATGGAAGCCAAAAGAATTGTTATTATCTTCTTCATTCTTTATTTAATGGATGAGGAGTCGAAATACAGTGCATAAGAAATTTCGTGAGGTTCGCTCATGGCCACTGTATCTGCAATAACACCGTAAGGTCTGTCAAAAACCTTCACGGGAATCTCGTACACGGAATTCCCTTCCTCGTTTATTGGTAGGTATTTCTCTCCATCTACGATCATATAGTCGTAGTTGGGGCTGCTCCAGGTAATGGTTGCCATCACTCCCTCTTCCGTTACAAGAAGCTTTGTTGGGGACTCTATTGTAGCTCTTCCCGTTCCACCGTAGAGCATGGCTTCAACCGTATACTCTCCTGCTTCCAGGCCCAGTTTCTCCGGAGTTATAAGAGAATCTTCCTTAAATGCCTCCAATGGAAGGGAATCGCTTCTAAACACCAATACCCTGTCATACCATTTTTCTTTTTTGTCGGAAAAAGCGGCACAGTCTATACCCTGATCCAATGCTTCTACGGGCACATTATAGGTATGAGCACCATCGTCATTTTCTTCGTGCTGGATGAACTCGGAATCAGCTGCCTCAACGGCTTCTTCCGGGGTTCCCATAAAGAGATATCTATAGCCCTTGCCTCCCATAACCATATTTACGGTCATGCCATCTTCCGCAACGGTAAGCTCAGCACTTTCAATATTGAACATGCTGGAGCTACTGCTTACCTCAATGGGATAGGTTCCCGGATTAAGCTCAGATGCAGCAATTGGAATCATCCATTCTTCCACCACATCTTCTGATTCTACCTTTTCATCGGAAGATGCGATCTGTGAATCTGCAGTTTCTTCAGCGGTCTCCTCGGTTTTTGCTTCCTCCTTACCTGCTGAAGGCTGTGGATCATTATTTGACCCACAGCCCGCAACAAATAAAAGAAGTGTTATTAATAAGGAGACGAAAAAAACTTTTTTCATCCTCATTACTATCTTTATCCTCTCTACAGACTATCTACTGCAGCCTGTGCATGCTCAACATAAATATTTCTTATCGCTTCGATTTCTCCTACACCCTTAAGTACAGGAATAACTTCATATCCTTCGCCTTCAAGAATGGTCTTCCAGGAATCTTCTTCATCCCCTGCCATATCGTTATTGGCATGGTCTCCTGCAACTACCATCATGGGCTGAAGAACTACCTTCTTATAGTCTTTCTCCTTGATTGCAGCGATTACATCATCAAGGGTTGGTGCAGCTTCTACTGTTCCGATATAGTAGTTCTCATATCCAAGGCCGGTCATAACTTCCTGCATCTTGGCATATACACTGTTGGATGCAGCTTCGGTTCCGTGTCCCATGAATACGATTGCTGTCTCTCCGTCGTCATAGCTTGCTGTATCCTCATGAAGGGCTTCGGCTACTCTCTGGAAATCATCATCGGAATCGAGGAGAGGCTTGCCGATTACAACCTTTTCAAAGCCCTCTGCTCTTGTAGCCATTTCATCAACTATATCGTTATATTCGAATCCGTCCATAAGATGGGTTGGGATTACAACGAGAGTCTTAACTTCGTTTGCTTCTGCTCTGTCAAGTGCTTCACCAAAGTTATCAATCTTAACAGCGTCTCTCTTCTCAACGTGATCGATAATGATCTGGCTTGTGAAAGCTCTTCTTACACTATAGTCGGGGAATGCTGCCTCGATTGCTTCTTCGATTGCTCCGATGGTAAGTCTTCTGCTATCGTTATAGCTTGTACCAAAGCTGGTTACCAGAAGCTCAATCTCACCTATTTCATCTTGGTTTCTTGGATTGTCAAGGGAAGCATCACCTGTTTCGTAATTTTCTTCTTCTTCTTCTTCTTCTTCTTCTTCTTCTGCTTCTTCTGCTTCTTCTTCAGCGGGTTCAGCTTCTTCAGTTGCTTCTTCAGCTTCCTCTGCTGCTTCTTCTGTTTCCTCTTCTGCTGCTTCCTCAGCAGGAGCTTCTTCTTTTTTCTCTTCAGGTTTGCTGCTTCCGCATCCTGCTACGAATACCATGGTAAAAATAAGAACCATGGCAAGTAGAAAAACTAGTTTACGCTTCATTTTGTTCTCCTTTCGGGCTTTTCAAGTCAATCACCGACTTTCCGCCACTAATAAAAAATCTTTTACCTGCAGTGGTTTGGTCGATGAAATCACAGCAAGAAAAAGACCTCTTAATTGTACAATCAGTTTCTCGTGATTTCATGCCAGCCAAAGGCTGCATCGTACATATATAAGCGGCAGGTTTCCTGACTTAAGGCTCACCGCCCGTTGCTCCCTTCCCAGCCAAAGCCAGTGGATATGAGCAAGGACTCACCTATTACAGTGACGAGTTCGTGCAGGATTCCAACCTGCTTCCCTTTTAACCCTTTCCATAGAAAAAGGGCACCGCTTACTATTAATTTGCATATCCATCCTATCACTAAAAAAGGGGCTTTTCAACCCCTCAAAAGGCCAAAGCTATTCATTAATAATTCTATACATTGAAGCTGCATCCTCTTTACGTGGAGACTCCGTTAGAGCAGTAACTTCAGCGGTAACCGACCCCATGCCAAATTCTATTTTAATTATGTCTCCAATCTCCAGCTCTGTGCCGGGCTTTGCCTGCTTATCGTTAACAAAAACCCTGCCTGCATCACAGGCCCCCTTTGCTACGGTTCTTCTCTTTATCA
>CAJOQI010000117.1 GCA_905236895.1 uncultured Peptostreptococcaceae bacterium
CCTGAGGTGAGGAATCACGTGGAAGAGGGAATGGTAGAGGCAATTCGAGAAAACTATCCCGGGGCTGAAGTCCTTATGGGAACCGCAACTGCGGGAATCGCCCACGCAGCAATTACGGCCCACCTGATGGGATTGCCCATGGGATATGTTAGAGGCGGAGCAAAGGACCACGGAAGAAAGAATCAAATCGAGGGACGACTGGAACCGGGACAAAAAGTTGTAGTAATAGAAGACCTTATTTCAACCGGCGGCAGCGTAATTGAAGCTGCAGAGGTTTTACGAGAGGCCGGAGCCGATGTCCTGGGAGTTGTAAGCATTTTCACATATGGAATGAAGAAGGGCGTGGAGAGACTTGAAGAAGCGGGACTTAAGAACATTTCCTTAACGGATTTCGATGCTGTGGTTAAAGCCGCTGCGGAAGAGGGATATATCAAAGCCAAGGATGTATCAAGGCTCATGGCTTTCCGCGATAATCCCTCTGATGAAAGCTGGAATAAATAGGAGGATATGCGATGAGACATTTAATTGATATTTTGGATTTTTCCACCGAGGAACTTCAGGCTCTAATGGAGAAGGCCATTGATATTGAAAAACATCTTGCCTCCTACAGCGAGGCTTGCAAGGGTAAGAAGCTGGCAACTCTGTTTTACGAACCATCCACCAGAACCAGACTCAGCTTTGAAGCCGCAATGCTGGAGTTGGGCGGAAGCGTAATCGGTTTTTCCGGAGCTCAGAATTCCTCCGCATCAAAGGGAGAAAGCGTGGCAGATACAGCAAAGGTTGTAAGTAATTACGCCGACATCATTGCCACCCGAACAACATTGGAAGGGGCGCCATTTGTTGCTGCCCTTAATTCCACAATTCCTGTTATCAATGCAGGGGACGGAAGTCATTTCCATCCCACCCAGACCTTGGCAGATCTACTTACCATTTATAAGGAGAAGGGAAAGTTGGAGAATTTAACCATTGGTTATTGCGGAGACTTGAAATACGGTAGGACAGTCCACTCTTTGATCAATGCCCTTGCCCGCTATCCGAGAATAAAAACATATCTGATTTCCCCCAAGGAGTTGATGGTTCCGGACTATGTTAAGAAAGAAGCCCTTACGTTGATTCAGGAAACCGCAGAGACCATCGTGGATGAGGATTCGATCTTTGTTGAAACAACTTCTTTGGAGGAGGCTTTGCCTAAACTGGATATTCTCTATATGACCAGGGTTCAAAGGGAACGCTTTGATGACCCGGAAGTTTACGAACGCTTGAAGGACGGCTATATTCTGACCATGGAGAAGCTTAATCTTGGAAAGTCCGACACCTCTGTTCTGCATCCACTGCCCAGGGTAAACGAAATATCCGTTGCTGTGGATGATGACCCGAGAGCCTGCTATTTTCAACAGACATTAAACGGAAAACTAATGAGAGCTGCTCTAATTCTGAAGCTGTTGGAAGAAGCAGAAAAGGACGGAAGTCCTTTAACGGTGCCTAAAGATGCAGTCACGGTGGAGGTAAATGCCACTGGCTACACAAGACAATGCACCAATCCAAAGTGCATCTCCTCAACGGAACAAGAATTGAAACCCCTCTTCAAAGAAACGGAAGAAGGATATAGATGTATCTACTGTGATGCGGAATTGCAGTGAGAAATGTATAAATAAAGGCTTTGATAAATAGTTGACTAACTACTGATCCAAGAAGATACAAGGCTAGTTTAGTGAGCAATTCTATGAGGTGATGGGGCAAATTGATATTGAAGCGATTTTTCCATGGGAAAATCGCTTTTTTTGATGGATGCCCCATGTGGATGGGAAAGAGAGGTTTTTTTCGTGATTTCCCATGGGAAATAGCATGATTTTGAATCGTTCTCCCAGGATGTTTCATTTATCATTTGCCTTTTTATAATGAGGGAGTATGAGAGCGTCCACTATCCTTGCAATCGTTTCACAGTTAATGCTGCCTTTCTGGTCATCCGAGGTGAGTATAAGATTATTACCAGGGGTGATATTGTTAATGGCGTAGAGATAGAGCTTCTCCCAACCTCTTAGAGAGTATTCTTTTCGAGAGAGTAATCCAAAATGCTCCCAACAAAAAACAAAACCGTCAGGACAGATAATAATAAAGTCGGGAGATTTGTACTCTTCCTGGCCTTCAGCACCTTCCAAACATATGAGGCGATCATAGAGATAACTAATACCTTTTGATTCAAGAATTGATCCAATCAAAGCTTCGGACTTTGATCGGACGATGCATCCCATTGTAGTGAAATGGGGCGTGTCTATAGAAAGCTTATTAACCATCTCAGTAATCACGATATTCGCTTTGTACTTTCTCTTCTTTGGATATAGGTTTTCACATAAATACAACCCTTTTCTAAATTCAGGATCAACCATTTCTTCTATACTTGGTTTATAGACTTTAGGCAAAGATGAAATGATATCATCAGGCTTACATGAAAGATATGATTTGGCTACATTCTTTAGAACGCTCTTGTTATTGTTAAGTCTTTTTAGTAGTTCAAACTTATAACGTGCAGTTTTGACCGAAGCTATTTCTTCGGACGACAAAAGAGTTCTGGTGCGAGCACCGTTTTTTCTTGCGGAACGTCTATAGAAGTTGACACCTTTTTTTGTAACGATACTTTCGTAGTTGCCATCAGGTTTACTGACAGCGCCTAGTAGATTTATCATATTTTGCACAGAGATTAATTCTTTTTCCGCATACTCCTTAAATCCGTTCATACTTATACCCCTTCGTTTTTACTGTTTTCGATTAATTCTAGGTGTAATGATTATAACCCTAAACATGAAAGGGGATTTTCTGAATATTTGAATGGACGTGGTTTCTATGAAGATTATTATTTGACCATAAGAATTCGCTGGGGAAAAGCATAAAAAAACGTTGAAAACCCATGGGAAAGAGGAGTAAAAAATAAAAGGCCCCATATATATGGGGCGACTCTAAAAAAAGGGTGTTTTTCCATGGGGAAAAGGAAGAATTGTAGTTTTTTCCCATGAAGTATGTAATTCTCACGTGTGAAAAGCAATTATTTTTTTTGGATGGCTGTGTCTTTCACACGCGAAAAGCAATCTTTTCTTGAATGGCTGTGTCTTTCACACGCGAAAAGCAATCTTTTCTTGAATGGCTGTGTCTTTCGCACGCGAAAAGCAATTATTTTTTTTGGATGGCTGTGTCTTTCACATGCGAAAAGCAATTTTTTCTAGAATGGCTGTATCTCTCTCACGTGTGAAAAATCAGTTCTGTGTGTGATATGGTGAGGTTTGGCACGAGCTGTTGCACTTCTTTCCTTAAGTAATGCTTATTTACAAATCTCTTTCAGTAGTTTTAGCCCGACGGTTACCTCAATGGCAATGCCGGTTTTCATTGCTTCTTCCTTTGGAGCGTAGTGCTCGTTGTGGAGAGAATACCATTCCTCGCCAACAGGAGTAGTGCCTATATTGAAATAGGATCCGGGAACGAGGGAGTTAAAGAAAGCAAAGTCGTCTCCACCCAGACTGGGTTCGGGCATGAACCTTAATGCTTCTTCGCCAAATAGCTCTCGGGTACATTCCTCAATCAAGGAGGTAACCTGGTCATCATTAATAAGGGCAGGGTAGAAGTCATCATCCCAAGTAAGTTCAATTGAGCCACCGTAGGCTGAAGCGATGCCGCTTGAAATCTGCTCAAACAGCTCTTTGTTTCTATCCATAACGGAAGACTCCAGTGCCCTGAGAGTTCCTGTCATTTCAACTTCTCCTGCGACAATATTACCTGCGTTTCCGCCGTGGAAGGTTCCCACGGTTACGATACAGGGAGTGGTTGGAGCATTATAGCGGCTTGGAATGGTCTGAAGGGCGGTAACCATTTCCGATGCCATAACGATGGCGTCGATTCCGCCTTCGGGATGAGCACCGTGGCAGCTTTTGCCTATAACCTTAAGTCTAAAACCCTGGGTCTGGGCGTTCATGGCTCCGTACTTCAAAACCACGGTTCCAAGATCGTTGCTTGGATCCACGTGAAGAGCAATCACCCTTTCAACCTTTGGATTTTCCATGCAACCATCATTGATCATTGGCTGAGCACCGCCAATGCCTTCCTCCGCAGGCTGGAAGAAAAGTTTGATGGCTCCATCCATAGCATCGATCTCTTCCTCAATCTCCTTCAGCAAAGCTCCTGTGCCAAGAAGAATTGCAGCATGCATATCGTGACCGCAGGCATGCATTATACCGGGGTTAACCGAGGAATAATCCAAACCGGTATCTTCGCTAACGGGGAGGGCATCTATATCAGCCCTTATTCCAATGGCTTTGTTGCCGTGACCAATCTGAGCCACAACACCGTGGCCGCCAATTTCGGCTTTATATGAAATCCCAAGTTCATCCAGAATCGAGCAGATATATTTTGATGTCTCAACTTCCTGGCCGCTAAGCTCCGGATGGGCGTGAAGATGTCTTCTCCATTCCACTGCTTGGGGGTATATGTTTTCAACAGATTTTAGAATATCCATGTCTTCCTCCTTGACCAAAAGGTCCATTAAAAGGATTGTAGCATATTGATTGAACTATTGCCAATGCAGGGCGATAAAGGTATAGTAATAAATAAGTTATTCAATAAGAAAGAGAGAAAGAAATGCTTGGAATAATAGGTGGAATGGGGCCCATGGCTTCATCGCTTTTCTACGATATGATTACGGAAAAAACCGGAGCAGGGAGGGACCAGGAGAATCTGGATTTGATTTTGCTCAGTCATTCAACCATGCCCGACAGAACCATGGCTATCCTCTCCGGCGAAGAGAAGATGGTGGAGAATGTTAAAGAAAAACTGTTGGTGGACGCCAAATACATTGAAAAGACGGGGTGCGACGCCATTGCGGTTACATGCAATACGGCCCATTATTTTATAGACATGATTGAGGATCAGGTGGGCATTCCTTTCATTCACATGATTAGGGAGGCGGCGAGAGAATGCGCCAAGCGATTCCCCTGGGGAAAGGTTGGGATTCTGGCCACGGACGGAACCATTAAGACGGAACTATATCAAAAGGCTCTCGACAATGTGGGTATAGAAGCATATGTTCCCACCCCGGAGACTCAGAAAAAGATTATGTCTCAAATATATGACAGAATCAAAGCCGGTCTTCCTGCAGATGGCTTTATCTGGTCTGAAATTGAAAAAGAAATAAAGGAAGCTGGGTGCAATGGAGCGCTCCTTGCCTGCACAGAGCTTTCGGTTATAAAGCTGCAATTAAAACTGGACGACTATTATATCGATCCAATGGAAGTTATGGCGGATAGAGCCATAGAGTTTTTCAGAGAAAAAGGCGAGATTAAATGAAATTTGTAATTCAAAGAGTAAGTGAAGCTTCCGTAAAGGTGGATGGAGTAACAACAGGAGAAATAGGAAAGGGCTTTCTTGTTCTAATCGGCGTATCCAATGATGATACCAAGGAAATTGCCGATAAGTTGGTAGCAAAGCTCCTTAAACTTAGAATCTTCCAGGATGAAAACGGCAAAACCAATTTGGACCTTGCTTCCGTTGGAGGGGAACTGCTTTTGGTTTCTCAGTTCACTCTCTATGCGGATTGCAAGCATGGCAATAGACCCAGCTTTACCAATGCGGGAAACCCCGTTTTGGCGGAAGAACTATACGAATACATAATCGAAGCCTGCAGAGCAGGTGGGGCTAAGGTTGAAACCGGCGTTTTCGGAGGGGATATGAAGGTGAGCCTCATAAACGACGGGCCATTCACTATAATATTGGATTCGGAGGAACTTTAATGATTCAGTTGGATTTTTTCGATAAGGACATAGTAAGCACCTTGCTTCCGATTAACACCATGAAGCCCGACAAGGTTTTCTTCCTGGTGGACAAGAGAATAATCACGGGGAAGGAGGTCCGCCAGTTGAGCGAAGCAATAGAGAATATGCTCCCGGAGATTGACCTGGAGTTCAAACCTGTTGACGTGGATGACTTTGAAGACATCTATAGAGAAGCGGTGGACGTAATCAAGAAAAACAACGGCGAAGAAATCTATGTGGATTTGACAGGCGGGACTGAGCTTATGTCTGCCTGCGGTTTTAGAGCAGCGCTTCAATATGATGTGATTCCAATTCATGTGGATGTTAGACGAGAGAAGGTCTTCAATGTTTCCACGGGCGAAATCATAAAACCTACGGAACATATTTCCTTGGAAGACTGCCTTACCGCTGTTGGAGCAAAGCGTCTAAAGGACTCCCACGATATTCCCGCAGAAGAAGAATTCGACAGAATCTTGGCCATGGGAGAAGTTCTCTTCCACAATGTAAACGCCTGGCAAAAACTCTATCAGCATCTGGCCAATTCCGTTGGAGGGAAGAATCAGATGACCGCAAGGATCAAACTGGATAATTTCGGCAGAGATTCCAAGGGAGTAAAGAGGCTTTGCGAGGCCTTTGCCGAATACGGATTCTGGAAAGAAGTAGAAGAGGGCCAGTATGAATTCGCTGCGTCAAAGTATAAAAGATATATGACCACCTTCGGCACTTGGTTGGAACTCTATATCTACATCAAAGCGAAGGAAGTCTTTGGTGATGCGGAGCTTGGGGTTGTAATCGATTGGTATGATGCGGACAACGTGGATACCCAAGACAATGAGATTGATGTGCTGGTAATGAAGAAGTCGGTGCCAATCTTCATCTCTTGTAAAATGAGAAAGCCCGTATCCTCGGATCTCTACGAGGTGGGCTATTTGGCAGAGAGGTTGGGAGGAGGCAAGGCAAAGGCGCTTCTTGCCACCACTTTCCCGGTGAAGGAATTGGGAACAAGCCCCAAGAGAATGTATCAAAGAATGAAGAAACTGAAAATCGGCTTAATAGAAACCGATAGCTTTAAGGATACGTCTGCTGCAGAGGTATTTAACCACGCGCTGCAGATGACGGAATAATATGGGAGGAAAAATGAAAGTAAGAAGAGCGGAGAAAAAAGACATAGATAGGATTTTGGTTTTGCTCGATCAGGTGAATCTGGTTCATCACAAGGGAAGACCGGATATTTTTAGACATGCAACCAAATATACCTCAGAGGAATTGGAAGAGGTTCTTACAAATGAAATGACTCCGGTTTTCGTTTGTGAAGATGAAGAGGGAAAGGTTGTGGGTCACGGCTTTACCATCTTTCAGCAGTGGAAGAATCACAATATTATGAAGCCGGTCAAGACCTTATACATCGATGACATCTGCGTAGATGAAGAAGCCAGAGGAAAACATGTGGGAAAGGCTCTCTATGACCATATAGAAGCCTTTGCAAGAGGATCGGAATGCCACAATGTGACCCTGAATGTTTGGGCCTTTAACGAAAGCGCATATAAGTTCTATGAGGAGATGGGACTAACGGTCAGAAATATGACCATGGAAAAATTACTGTAGAAAGATTTCTATAGAAAAAGTTCCTCAAGAGAAAATCATACTGACTATGGCCAAGGCCATTACGATTAAGAGAATAATATTAAGCACTCCCGCACTTATGGTAAGAGCCAGGGTAACACCCATGAGTGCGCCGAGAGTTCCGAAGAAAGCCGCGCAAAGCGCGGTTTTTTGATGGTATTTTCCCATCTTCAAAATATTGAATCCACCGCTCATGGGGCCGAAATACCCAACGGATTGAACCATGGTAAGAGCGCTGATGGGAGAGAGCCCCAGAATCAAAAAGAGTGCGGTCCAAGTGGGCTTCATGGGAATGCCAAACATATTGATGAGGCCGGTGATAAAGCAAAGAACAACCGCAATAACAAGGCGAGGGCCAACCAGGGCAGTTGCGGTTCCCGTGGCTCCGGAAGTAACAATCATTTTAACTATCAAAGCGATAAAAGAGAAGATCAACGCCACCGTCATAAAGGTCTTAATCTTCTTGCCGTCGATTTTGCTTAAGAGTCTGCTTCCCAGGAAGCTCCCAAGGGCTACTGCAGCTGCGCAACAGATAAGTCCTCGCATATCCACACTTTCACCTCTGGATATAAAGGAGTAGGCGAAGATGGAGCAGGGAACCAAACAGCAGGCAACCAAAGTTCCCGGAAGCTTTTCGTCCTCCGTAAGCTTAAACCTTTTGATCATAAGAGTGTTCATGAGAAAATCGGAGATTCCCGTTGAACCGATAAAATATATTAAAAACTCCCCGGGAGAAAGGGCGGCCAATTTGCCTCGTTCCTCCAGGAATGATTCTTTGCTTCGAAATGCTCTGTAAAAAATATAAAAGAAATAGAAGACTCCGGAGCAGAGTATGAGGATGCTGATAATCTTCTGAACCACTGACATTTATATATCCTATAAAACTTATTTACCCGTAAGGGCATCTATTACGTTTTCAATCAAGGTCTCAATGAAGGCTTCGCCGGTGCTCCCGCTTAAGGTGGTCATAACCGTTCTCTTGGTGTCGGAGTCAGCCTTGCGATAAAGTTCAACCAAACGTTTTTCCGTTGCGGTAACCTGCATGGAGCTTTTCTTTCCTGTGGAACCTAAAGAGGAAGATCCTTTTGCTGCATCCAAAAGGGATTTCTGGGTAACACCGGTAGCAGCGGCGATTTGCTTAAGCTGATCCTGAGTCAAATCCTTTTCCCCGCGCTCGGCTTTTCCAATATCCGACGCGGTGCAGTTTCTCACCTTTCGGGCAAGCTGCTCCTGGGTAAGACCTGCCTCCGTCCGGGCTTTTTTTATGAGATTGCCAACTTTCTTTCCCATGGTTTCTCCTTTATATGACTATTTAACTTATGCTCGGGGTTTTGAAATATTATATCATAGGTTATAATTTGATTATGGAAAAATATGTTTTGTTTGCCGTATCCCAAGGGGATGAGGAGCGGGCGGAAAAGTCCTTGGCGGAGCTGGAGGCGCTCCTTGAAACCGCCGGAGGCGAGGCGGTGGGAACCATGATTCAGAACCTGCCAAAGCCTGACAATGCAACCTATATTGGGAAGGGCAAAATCGAAGAACTTAAGATAGTGATGGATTCTCTGGAGGCGGATGGAGTCATAGCGGATGACGAGCTCACTCCCGGTCAGCACAAAAATCTTGCGGATGCCCTGGACACCAAGGTGGTGGACAGGACCATGCTTATTTTGGATATCTTCGCAAGTCGTGCCACCACAAGAGAAGGCAAGATTCAGGTGGAAATGGCCCAGCTTAAATACAGGGCATCCCGCCTTACGGGAAAGGGAACGGCTCTATCCCGTTTGGGTGGCGGTATAGGAACGAGGGGCCCGGGAGAAACCAAATTGGAGTCGGACCGAAGGGTAATCCAAAAGCGAATTGCCAAGCTTTCCTCTGATATCAAAGCCATGAGAACTGTCCGTGACACCACCAGAAAGAAGCGGATGAAGAATCCGCTTCCCCTGGTTGCTATCGTGGGATATACAAATGCGGGGAAGTCCACCTTGCTTAATTATCTGACGAACTCGGATATTCTGGCGGAGGACAAACTCTTTGCTACCCTTGATCCCACAACAAGAAGATGCAAACTGCCGGGAGGGCAGGAAATCCTTCTTTCCGACACCGTTGGCTTTATCAACAAGCTTCCTCACCAATTGGTGGATGCCTTTAGGAGCACCTTGGAAGAAGCAAAATATGCTGACATCATCCTTCATGTGGTGGATTCTTCCGCAGAGGATGCGGAGATGCATATAGAGGTGGTGGAGAAGACCCTTAAAGACCTTGGCATATCGGATAAGCCCACCGTTCTTGCCCTGAACAAAATCGATGTGGGGGACCCGGGTTTTGTTCTGGGAAGAGGAAGAGGGGATATTCAGGTTGAAATAAGCGCCAAGGAAGGGAAAGGGATGGATGAACTCTTCAAAGGGGTGGAAAAACTTCTGAAGGAAAGCAGAGAATATGTGGAAGAAACCATTCCCTATAGCGATGCTGCCAGAATGGCCTTCATCAGAAAATACGGACAGATCGTCAGTGAAAAGTATACGGAAGATGGAATTGAAATAAGGGCCTATGTGTCCAAGAAAGGATAGATGAATTATGGGAAAGATATATCCGCAGCTTGTGGTAAGGCCTAATAACATGAAAAGCAATATGGAAAAGATCATAGCCATAGCCCGTGAAGGGGGTATGGAGGTAACGGGAGTAGGTAAAGGCTTTCGTTGTATTCCTGAGTGTTGCCGTGCCATGGTTGATGCAGGCTGTATCAACATAGGCGGAGCCAGAGTTGGTGATCTTAAAAAACTGAAGGAAAGATACCCCGAAATAGAAACTCTCCTTACCAGAATCCCCATGATTTCCGAAGCGGATGAGGTCGTGGCTTGGGCGGATATTTCTTTGGTTTCCGAAGAAGAGACTTTGGAGGCTCTTAACAAAGCAGCCCTAAACCAAGGTAAGACTCATAAAGTCATTCTTATGAAGGACATAGGCGACAGAAGAGAGGGCTTCTTCCAAAAAGAAAAGATGGTGGAAACAGGGGTTAAAGTAGAGAGTGAAATGAAAGGCCTTCGCCTTCACGGGGTTGGAACCAATTTTGGCTGCTACGGTTCCGTCTGTCCCACTTGGGATAAGCTTACCGAATTAGTGGAATGCGCAGAGGCTATAGAGGAGAGAATCGGAAGAAAACTGGACATCATTTCCAGCGGCGGAACCCAAACCCTTACTCTGGTTCCAACAAAGGAAATCCCCGATAGAGTTAACAATATTAGAGTGGGAATTGCATCCATAACAAAGGCAGCATATACCTGGCATGATGACATAGAGGGAAGGCTTGATACATTTAGGCTTAGAGCGGAAATCGTGGAGTTAAAGGATAAACCCACCATGCCCTACGGAAAACTGGGAGCCGCAGCCTTAAACGAAACAAGAAAATACGAAGACCTGGGGATTAGAAAAAGAGCCATTGTTGCCATCGGTCGCCAAGACATTGGCGAGGACAAGGATTCAATAATTCCCGTGGATGAGAATATAAGAATCTGGGGATCCAGCTCCGACCATACTATTCTGGATTTGGAAAACTGCGACAAAGAATATAAATTGGGTGACTATGTGGAGTTTAATATCAACTACGTGGCCTGCATGCACCTAACCATGTCTGCAGATGTAAACATCCTAATAGAAGAATAGCCGCTGTATCCACAGCGGCTTTTTGCTATCTCAGTTTCGCGGATTCTATGCCCTCCAGAGCTTCCAGCTTTGCCAGAATCTCGTTGGGGGCGATAGCCTTTGTTGCGATAACTCCTGTCTTAAGATACCAATAACCATCTTCCTCCGCCTTGGAAATAATATTGTCGGACTGTCCGTAACCCATCTGATGGAAGAGGGTGGACACATCTTTGATTGAACCTTTGTCGTTCATTAAGATGAGAAGGTCCATGGTGGTTCTGGTAGATGAATAATTGAAATAGCGATAAACCAAAAGCTGAACGGCGATAATCAGAATGCCAACGAAGAAACCCAGGAGATAGAAGCCTGCACCGAAGCAAAGACCGAGGGCAGAGGTTGCCCAAATGCCTGCGGCAGTGGTGAGTCCAAGGATAAGATCGTGGCGAACAAAGATTATTCCCGCACCAAGAAAACCGACTCCGGATACAACCTGAGCGGCAACTCTGGCAGGATCCGCAGCGCCGGAAAATGCGTACTGAGAAACAATCATCAAAAGAGCGGAGGCGATAGCAACAATGGTGTGGGTTCGGATTCCCGCATCCTTTGATCTGGTATGTCTCTCATAGCCTATAAGAGCGCCCATAATTGCGGCGCAAAGTATTCTAATAAACCATTCAAGTTCAATGTTTAGTACATGTTCTAACATAGCGATTATTCCTATTCGAAGTTTAATTCAAGTGTTTATTCCAGTTCCAAGGCTTGAAGTGAAACCTTGATTGTATTGTCTCTCACATACTGAACCCCAACTTCTTTGAAACCCATGGCTTCGTGGAAGAGAAGGCTGACGTTATTATATACAGGTTCAGTATCGATTTCTGCGGTGATTGTCTTTACCCCGGTTTCCTTGGCGTATTGGATCAGCTGATTGTAGAGGGCACGACCAAGACCGATCCCTCTTGCAAAGTCGTCGA
Organism: uncultured Peptostreptococcaceae bacterium; assembly: GCA_905236895.1. Taxonomy (GTDB): domain Bacteria; phylum Bacillota; class Clostridia; order Peptostreptococcales; family Anaerovoracaceae; genus Eubacterium_B. Next base: position 12,026 of record CAJOQI010000117.1, read on the forward strand.
TTACGATACGATCGATATAGAGAAATTGATCGTATTTCTGTGCAAAATAGCGATAGTTCTCACTACCGTAATCCTTGCCCTCTCTGAGAACAATCATATAGGCAGCAATCTTTCCGTCGACTTCCGCTACCTGGAAAAGCTCGGTGGTATCAACAAAATAGAGAAGCTTGTCCATGTCCATGGGGGAGAGAACCTCCACATTAATCTCGTTAAGCTCAAGAACATAATCGTAATCTTTGGGCTGGATGTCTCTGATACAAAATCTTTCGTTTATTATATGAACCTCCAATATATACAGAATATATAGCGATTAAATCCGAGATGTGAGAACCTCGGGTTTTCTTTCGCGGTTTATTTGTGGGAAATGTCTACAATTCCTTCAGAGTATTATAGGCCTCCCGATAGTTCATATTCCTAAGGTGGGTTAAACCCGCATTAAATTCGTTTCGAACCGATGGATCCTCAAAGAGGTCTACCACATAGGGAGCGTATCGAGTGCCTCGGGTTTCTCTGAGCTCCTCAACAAATTCATCAAGGGTGGCACCTCTCTTATAGCTTCTTCCGATAGAATCCGTGGCGGCATCGAGACAGTCGGCCACTTCCACTATGGCTACCACCGTTGGATGCTCCGCTTTGGAATTCTTGAAGGACTTGGGATAGCCGCTGGAATCGTCGAACCAACGCTGGTGGCCGTTTGCCACTTCCACATAGTCCTTGGTGCTGTCGTAGAGAGACAGCATGGAAGCTCCCACGGCAGGGTGGGCCCTGACGATTTCAAACTCCGGCTTGATGAGGGAACGTCCGTAGGTGAGGATGGTCTCAGCTATATAGAGTTTACCAACATCATGGAGCAAAGCGGATTCGTAGACGAAGTCCAGGATATCCTTTCTCCTAACCACTACGTCGTCGGCATCAACCGCATCCGCAACCCCAATAAAGAGCTCAGGCTGCTTTTCTATTAGGTGGTGGGTTATGCGCCATGAAATATCCGCTACGTTTAATGAATGAACATATGTAGGGGGATGCATGGCTGCCATCAGCTTAAGACACATATCCCTAAAGCTTATTCCTCCCGGAACTTCCACATAGTGCTGAAGTATTTCCGTCAGGAATGTAATCATAAATGTGAATACGCCGGTTTTGGGCATATGATAGGCATATCTTGCCAGGACTTCGTAAATCTTCCTCAGAACGTCTTCGTCCTGGGCGGACATCTTTTGTCCTTCCAGGGAGAGGATATATTCCAGAGGAACGATAAAATTGATAAACATACTTCTGGCGGTGAAGTCATCCGAGTCACGGGATTTCATTATTCCAACAAGGGTCTTTCGATATGCTTCAGGTGACAGCTCGCCCACCAGATAACGATTTCTTGCCAGATAGAATTGCTGCTCCGATTCCGGACAACCTTCCTCCAGTTCAGGATGCTCATTCAAGAACTCTATAAGCTTCTTGGTATATCCAAGGATTTCTTCCAGCTCATCTCGGGTAAATCCATGACTGTTATTATGCTCCGTAAAATCGGAAATATATTGAAGGGTGCGGAAGATATGAACGTCCCATCTATAATTGGGCATCATCTCTCTATAGAAGGGGTCCTCCGCAATGGCAAGAGCCTGCTTCATGAGACGCAGGTCTTCTTTATTGTGTTTTGCTCTGTCTTTTTTGTCGTCCCACTCGAAGAGGGAGCGGATATATCTGGAATTGATAAGAACCAATTCTCTGCACTCGTCGTCGGGTAGAGAAGCGAATTTCTCAGGCTCCAGATAATCGAGTATCTTAAGAGCCGCTTTGATGCCCTCGTCTCTGTATTTATAGCAAACATCAAGATAAGGGTAGAGGCGTATGGTTAGGTTTACCATGGTATAGGTTGAAATAACCATATTATCCAGGGCGAGAATGAGGGATCTGAGGTCACCGCTCTTCTCCGCCGCCTTAAGAATTGTCTTGGCCTGCAGATAAATAAGGTGAAGGTCGAAATTCTCCATATTGGTTGGATCCACCAAAAGAGAAGAAAACTCTCGCATTATGGCAACCTCTTCTTCCGTTGGTATTCTGTCTTTCTCTACCATGGGGAAGAAATACTCATTGAGAATCTGGTTGTTTTCTCGAGAAAGCTCTCCGATTTTTTGGAAGGAGGATTGGAGATGCAAGCGATATTCTTCCGAATTGTTAATCCCCGTAACAAGGGGGGAAGAAAGCTCCAGAATCTCCTTGGTCCTTTCGATGTATTCTTTTAATTTTTCCAAGCAAATATGACTGTCCATGGAATTATTATACCACACTATAAATATATATATTCCTATTCATGATATAATACACCAAAGGTAGGAAAAAATCATTAGAAAGTTGGGAAATGAAGTATAGAGAAGATAAATACGGCAATTTAATATCAATTCTTGGCTATGGATGTATGAGATTCAGTCGCTCAGGGACCGGAATCGACATTGCCAAGGCGGAGAAGGAAATAATGAGGGCCTTTGAAGAGGGGGTCAATTATTACGATACGGCATATATCTATCCGGGAAGCGAGGTCTGCCTTGGGGAGATTTTGGAGAGGAATGGAATCCGCCAAAAGATAAAAATCGCAACCAAACTGCCTCAGTATTTGATTAAAAGCCGTGGCGCCATAGATAGATATTTTTCCGAGCAATTGAAGAGGCTGAAGACGGATCATATCGATTATTATCTGATGCATATGCTGACGGATATGGAGGCGTGGAACAAGCTTTGTTCCCTTGGAATCAAAGAGTGGATAGAGGAGAAGAAGGCTTCCGGAGAAATAGGACAGATTGGCTTTTCATTCCACGGCAACACTGAGATTTTCTTGGAAATCCTGGAGGCCTATGATTGGGACTTCTGCCAGATTCAATATAATTATGTGGACGAGGTAAGTCAGGCCGGTCGTCGTGGCCTAATGGCAGCTGCGGAAAAGGGAATTCCCGTGATAATTATGGAGCCCTTGAGAGGAGGCAAGCTGGTTGATCTTTTGCCGGCTCTGGCTAAGGGAAAAATCGCCGCTCATCCAAGGAAGATGACGGCTGCGGAACTGGCCTTCCGTTGGCTTTGGGATCAAAAAGAAGTGACCTGCGTTCTATCGGGAATGAATAGCTTGGACATGGTGGAGGAGAATTGCAGAATTGCCGATACCGCGCCGGTTGGGGATTTAACTTCGGAAGACCGGGCTTTGATTGAAGATATTAAAGGCATAATCGAGTCCGTAACCAAGGTGCCTTGTACCGGCTGCGGATATTGTATGCCATGTCCCAAGGGCGTGGATATCCCCGGAACCTTCCGCTGCTATAACGAAATGTTTTCCGAAAGCAAAGGGGACGGACGCAGGGAGTTCTTCCAGGTCATTGGCCTTAGAAAGAATACCTCCCTTCCATCTCAATGCGTGGCCTGCGGCAAATGTGAAAGTCATTGCCCCCAGCATATCTCCATTATTGAGGAACTGAAGGCTGCGGACAAAGCCTTGAGGCCCCTGCACTATAGAATCGCAACGGAAATTGCCCGCAGATGGGTTGTTGATAAATAGCCCTGTAAAGGCTGTGGCGAGAAACCCATGGAGGGTGTATAATATATAAAGTTAGGCAGGTTATCACGTATTTTAGAGAGGTGAACTATGGTATTAATCGACAAACTTAAAAAGAAAGAAGAAGAAGTTAAAACCGCCGTTAAGCTTGATGAGAAGAAGGCAGCTGAAATAGCAAAGAAGGCTGAGGCTAAGATTGCCGCAGCGAAGGAAAGAGCAGAGGCCGCAGCAGAAGCAGCAAAGACAGCCGTAAGCGAAGCTTTCAAGCTGGATGTAGATGGAGATTTCGGTCCTCTTAGCACCAAGTCTCTCCAGCACCTTCTTGGAGTAACCGAAGACGGTATCCTTGGAGCCGAAACAATTACAGCGCTTCAGAAGAAGGTTGGAGCTGAGCCTGATGGCGATTGGGGTCCTGAGACAACCAAGGCTCTTCAGAAATTCCTGGGTGTAACCGTTGACGGAGATCCGGGCCCCGAGACCTATACCGCTCTCCAGAAATGGATAAACAAGGAATTGGGATTCTAAGGAAAGCTGTCCCAAGAAAGCAAAACAAAAGAAAGACCGCTGAAATCTTGAAATTTCAGCGGTTCTTTGTATAGCAAAACCCCGCGTTAGACGCGGGGTTCAGGAAAGGCTTCTGCCGTTGAACAGAAAAACTCCTTCTATTAAACTTTGAATGCGGTCTGTCAGCTGCAAACAAAGAAACAGAAGGAGGCATCCATATGGCTATGAATGATATACACAGTTTATCGCATTCAAAGTGGAACTGCAAATATCATATAGTCTTTGCACCAAAGTATCGACGAAAAGTATTTTATCAACAAAAGAGAATAGCGATAGGAAAAATACTTAGGCAGCTATGTGAATGGAAGGGCGTGAATCTGCTGGAAGCAGAGGCATGCCCGGATCATATCCACATATTGGTCGAGATACCACCAAAGATAGCAGTGTCGTCATTTATGGGATACCTAAAAGGTAAGAGCAGCACAATGCTATACGAACAATTTGGCGAACTAAAATACAAATATCGAAGCAGAGAATTTTGGTGCAAAGGATATTATGTTGATACGGTAGGGAAGAATGAAAGAAGAATAGCAGAGTATATTCAAAAACAGCTTGAGGAAGACCAACTTGGCGAACAATTAACGATGAGCGAAGTTGGCCCATTCAAGACAAAGAAAAAGTAAGCTACAAAAGCGCAGCTGACAGATGCGTTTACGCGTTTGACGTGTTCGCGAGGAGCATAGGGTTATACCCGCATGTGAAAAACCCCGCGTTTCACGCGGGGATGCTTTTTTCTGGTGGAGTGTAAGAGGATCGAACTCTCGACCTCCAGATTGCGAACCTGGCGCTCTCCCAGCTGAGCTAACACCCCGGGATATTGATCAATAATCTCCAATCCACAAACCGAATTATACTCTTTTCTGTGAATCAATGCAAAAAAATGGAGGAAAGTCTGTGGCGGTGCAGGAGTTTTGTTGTCTTTAGCCATGGAAATTGAACTGAGGCAACTGCCTTTGTGATATAATTAGGCCCTAAGACAACAAATATCAAATATGTTGAGCAAGATACAATAAAAAAGGGAGAATAGCATATAGCATGAAATATAAATTTGTATCCTGGAATGTTAACGGCTTAAGGGCCGTTCTAAAAAAAGGTTTCGAAGATGTAGTTAAGGATTTGGATGCGGATTTCTTCTGCATTCAGGAAACCAAGATGCAGGAGGGACAAGCGGTTTTGGACCTGCCTGAGTATCAGGAATACTATAGCTATGCGGAGAAGAAGGGTTATTCAGGCACTGCTATTTTTGCCAAGCATGAGCCCATCTCCGTTCAATACAATTTCGGAGATCATCAGGACGAGGGTAGAATGGTCCAACTGGAGTATGATGATTTCTATCTTCTCTGCGTCTATGTACCAAACGCCCGCCTATCCCCAAAGGAATACGAGGAAGAAAAGAAGAGGGCGGAGAAGAAGGGTGAGCCGGTTCAGGATAGAGAGGAAGCTTTGGAAAGATTCAATTACCGCCTTAAGTGGGAGGATGATTTCCGTAAATACGTTACCAAGCTGGCAAAGAAAAAACACGTAATCATCTGCGGTGATATGAATGTGGCCCATAGGGAAATCGATCTTAAGAATCCCAAGCCCAATGTGGGTAATTGCGGATTCACCGACGAAGAGAAGGAGAAGATGGATAAGCTCCTTGCCGCCGGTTTCACCGATACATTCAGACATCTTTATCCGGAGAAGGAGGATGCCTATAGCTGGTGGTCCTATCGATTTAATGCCAGAGCCAACAATTCCGGTTGGCGTATAGACTATTTCCTTACGGACAAGGGAATGGAGCCTCACATAAAGGAGGCGGTAATCTATCCCGAAATCATGGGAAGCGATCACTGCCCCGTGGGACTTACGGTAGAAATATAAATAATTCATAATATAAGTGTTTAAGGAGGAATCATGAAAGCAATTGTTAACGGTAACATCATGACAATGGCTGGAAAGAATTACGAGAATGGAACTATTCTAATCGAGGGAACCAAGATAAAAGCTGTTGGACCAAAGAGCAAAATCGGCATTCCCAAGAATGCGGAGGTAATCGACGCCAAGGGAAGATTGGTGCTTCCCGGCTTTGTTGAGGCTCACTCACATTTGGGACTCTTTGATGAAATCATTGGTTTCCGCGGTGCGGACGGGAACGAAATCACGGATCCCATTACGCCGCAGTTAAGGGCGATTGACTCCATCTATCCCTTCGACGGACCTTTTGAAGAGACATATAAGAAAGGCGTCACCACCGTTGTAACAGGTCCGGGAAGCGCCAATGTAATCGGTGGTCAGTTCGCAGCAATCAAAACCTACGGAGTGTCCGTGGATGAAATGCTGATCAAAGCACCGGTTGCCATGAAGTGTGCTTTTGGCGAAAATCCCAAGGTTTGCTATAACGAACTTCGCAGAATGCCTACCACAAGAATGGGAGTTGCGGCTCTCTTAAGAGAGGCATTGTTCCAGACCAAGGACTATATGGCAAGAAAGAAGGCGGCCAAGGGGGATCCCGCAAAGATGCCCGCATATAACGCCAAATGGGAAGCCCTGATTCCCGTGGTTGAGGGTAAACTCCCCATCAAAGTTCACGCCCACAGAGCCGACGATATTCTGACGGCTATCAGAATTGCAAAGGAATTCAAGCTTAAGATGACCTTGGATCACTGCACCGAGGGACATCTAATCGTTGACCAGATTAAGGCTTCAGGCTTTAATGCAATTATCGGACCAAGCTATGGAGATAAGAGTAAGCCTGAGTTGAAGAATAAATGTTTTGAGACTGCTGCGGTTCTCAGCAAAGCGGGAATCAAGATTGCTATCATGACAGACAATCCGGTGCTGCCCCAGGGCGATCTCCCCATGTTTGCCTCCATGGCAGTTAAGGCGGGAATGGATAGGAATGAGGCCCTTAAGGCCATTACCATCAACGCGGCGGAGATAACCGGAATCCAGAAATGGGTAGGAAGCCTGGAAGCAGGCAAAGATGCGGACGTGGTTATTTGGGATGACGATCCCTTTACCCTTAATCCTGATGCAGCGGTGGTTATGATAAGAGGTGAAGTGGTTCACAAAAAATAGATTTACAGAGGGGAAAGCTTTTCCCTGGTTTTCGAATTCATATGGCGACCAAAAGAGACGGGATATCTAACCGGTTATTTATGATGAAAGAAAAGATACTCCACAAACTGAATAATCAAAAAGGCCACGTGGGTTTTTGGTTTAAGAATATGATTACGGGCGAAGAATGGGGGTTCAATGAAAATGATGAATTCCTCGCTGCCAGCGTAATCAAGCTTCCCATGTTCATGTATCTTTCCAAGCTGAATGCTGAGGGAAGGATATCCATGGAAGAGATGATTAAACCAAGGGAAGAGGACAGGGTTCCTATCTGCGGTGCCCTGACCTTGTTTCGGAAGCTGCCGGAGGTAAGCATAGGGACTCTGTGCAATCTTATGATTTCTCTTAGCGACAATATGGCCATCAATCTGCTTATAGACAGATTGGGAATTGAGGAGTATCAAAAGGGCTTTAAGGAAATGGGCCTTGAAGGTACGGTCTTAAGGCGCAAACTCTTTGATGAAGAGGCGTCAGCCGAGGGAGTTCAGAACACCATAGTGCCCGGGGAAATGGGAATGTTGCTGGAACAGATATACAGACGGGAGTTTGTGAATCCCAAAGTGTCCGAAGAAATTGAGGATGTACTTTGTCTCCAACAGATTGAGCACAAAATCTGCGGGCGAATCAGATGGAATTATCGGGTTGCCCATAAGACGGGGGAGGACGATAATATAAGTAACGATGTGGGTTTGGTCTATGGGCCGCAGCCCTTTGTTGTATGTTTTGTCGGTAACGACCTGCCAATCGTGGACTGGGAAGATTTTATCAGAAGAACCGTTGAGGAATTGGTTGTTTATTGCAGCTAAAGAAGGGAAAAGAAATGGCACTTTATCACGGAATTATTAGCGATGAAGAACTGAAGAAATACGAGGGAGAATTCATTTCTTGGAGAAGGGACTTCCACGAAAACCCGGATCTCTCGGGACAGGAGCAGAGAACCGCAGCCAGGGTTTCCGAGTTGTTGACGGAATTTGGAGTCGACCACCAGGTGATTCTGGATGGCACTTCAGTTGTGGGAATCATAAAGGGAGGAAAGCCAGGACCGACTATTGGACTTAGGGCCGACATGGATGCTCTTCCCATTAAGGAGTGCACAGGCCTTCCATACGCATCAAAGAATGAAGGTGTGATGCACGCCTGCGGACACGACATCCATACTACGGTGCTTCTTGGAGTAGCAAAGGTTCTTTCCCGGAAGACCCACCTTCTTTCCGGAAATGTAAAGCTTTTCTTCCAACCCAACGAGGAAAGGGATGGGGGAGCAAAGAGAATGATAGCCGCAGGGGTTTTGGAAAATCCCCATGTGGACTATGTGCTGGGAATGCATATAGATGCTTTTAATCCGGCGGGAACACTGGGAATTAAATATGGCATCATGTATGCGGCAAACGATACCCTGGATATTACGGTTCACGGAAAAGGAGCCCACGGAGCCCATCCGGAGCACGGAATCGATAGCATTGCAATTGCAGCTGAAATAATAACCAATCTTCAAATGATCGTAAGCAGATTGACCACCCCGCTTACCTCTGTGGTATGCACCATTGGAACAATTGAGGGTGGTAGCGTTCTGAATCAGATTGCGGATAGAACCAGGTTCACGGGAATCATGAGAACCTTAAACGAGGAAAATAGGGAAAAGGTTAAGACCGCCATCAAGAATATCGCCGAGAAAACCGCTGAGATGTATGGCGCAACTGTGGATGTTATTATAAAATCCGGTTATGATGTTTTGGTTAACGACGATGAGGTTACGGCTTTGATGGAGAAGAGCTGCAGGGAAGCCTTGGGTGAAGGGAATGTCTATGTGGAAGAATTCCCGGAAATAAGCTCCGAGGACTTTTCCTATTTCACTCTTGAGAGGCCCGGCTGCTTTATGCATCTGGGATGCGGAAGCCACGATCCGGAGTCGGTCAACGAACTTCACAACGCCTATTTCAGACCTGACGAGGATTGCATCCTTGCGGGAGTGAAGGCACAAATCAACAATGTGCTGACTCTTATGGAGAGAGGACTTCCACAGGAGAAGAATTAATGGGAAACAGCCGACCCCATAAGCGGTGACGAAATCATAGAAATATGGTATAATACGCCGATAGCCTTAGCGGGCTAAAAACATCTAACCCGGCAGTATTAAGATGACCGGAATATCTACGGAGAAGAAATGAGCTATAAGGTAAGCTTGCCCCTGTTCGAAGGTCCCTTCGACCTTCTGGTATATCTAATCGAAAACGCTCGCATGAGCATCTACGACATAAGGATCTCGGAAATCACCGAGCAGTATTTGGCGTATATAGATGAGATGAAGAGTATGGATTTTGCCGTGGCATCGGAGTTTATGGTGCTTGCGGCAACTTTGATTGATATAAAGTCCAGGATGATTCTTCCAAAAATGCAGGTTGAGAATCCGGACGGCACGGTTACGGAGGTCGAGGATCCGAGAAGCGAGCTGGTTGAAAAGCTGTTGGAATACAAGAGGTATAAGAATCTGTCGGAGATTCTTGGAGAAAGGGCAGAGGAGAATCGCCTGATTTACGAGAAACCTCAGGAAGACATCTCCGCCTATACGGATAATCCGGACGAATACCTGTCCCTCAATATCGACCAGTTTGTAAACGCCTTTGAGCTCTTCCTTCAGAAGGAGAGAAGGGTGGCGGATGTAAGGGCCAGATATCAAAGGATCGAGAGAGAGAAGGCTTCAATCGAAAGCAGAATATCTCTCATAAAAACCAAACTGGCAACCGCCTTAAGAAGCGGATTCAAAAGGCTTTCAATCAGGGAGCTTATTCCCAACAAAAAAGACAAATACGATATTATAGTAACCTTCGCTTCGGTGCTCCAGATGATGAAGGATAAAATAATCGACGCGGAGCAGAAGAAAACCTACGGAGAAATATTCATCACTCCGCCCACGGAAGGAGTAAAGGAAGTAGAAGATGTTCAATAAGAAAATGACCAAATCCGCTCTTGAATCCCTGATGTTCATTTGGGGAGAGCCTTTGGAAGCAAAGGATGCAGCCGAGGCCTGCGGAATAACCAAAGAAGAAGCCATGGAATGCTTCCTGGAGCTCCAGCAGGAATACGACCAGGAGGGAAGGGGCCTGCTTATTCGCAGAATCAACAATAGCTTTCAATATGCCACCAGAGCTGAGAACGCTGACTATATCGAAAAGCTTTGCACTCCGGTTAAGACCCGCCGTCTATCTCAGGCAGCCCTTGAGGTGCTGGCAATCGTGGCGTATAAGCAGCCTGTAACAAAGTCCGAAATAGATTCCATCCGCGGAATTAAATGCGATAGGGTAATCGAAGGCCTTGCGGCAAAGGATCTGGTATGTGAAAAAGGCCGCTCCGAGGGAATCGGCCGTCCAATTCTCTATGGAACCACGGAAACCTTCTTGAAGCAGTTCGGTTTCACCTCTCTCAAGGAACTTCCGGAAATCGAAGACCTTGAAAGCGTGCTTCATATGGATGATCAAGATGTGGAACGTATGGACATGCAGATTTCCATTGAGGAGATGGAGCATGTAATAGAAGAGGAAAACGATATTAACCGTTATGATCCATGATGAATCGTGCGTCGGGCTTATGAAAGTATTCCATTCTTTTCTGATAGGCTTTCATAACCGGCTCTTCAAAATTCATTTGATCTATTCCAAGCAGTCCAAGCAGATATTTGGTAAAAAGAGGATTCATTATAAGAAATGGCCCCAATAGGTAGGTGGCAAAAAAGTTCTTGTAATGGATCCCTTCTATTTTAGAGTCGGTAGAGTCTATGTCGCTGCCGCTGCCGTCGGTAACCTGAATAAAGGGTTGCTCAATATTGTGGCATTTTGAAAACTGATTGCGGTGGCCGATAATTTCTATGTCATTAAACCAACCCTTAACCCAAGATGCGTATTTAATGGTAAAGTCTTTTTCCACATAATAATTGAAAAGCCCAAGTCCTTCGGTCTTTTGGCCATTTTCAAGAATATAGGAGCCAAACAATTCAAGGGCATTTCCCGTAAGAAGGAAGATGGTTTCGTTTTCTATCATTTCCGCAAGACGGTCTTTGTACTTTTTCAATTCTTCCAGAATCACATAGGTCTTTCCGTCTCTGATATTGGTCATATAGATCATATCGATCTTATGGTTGAGAAAATGAGGCTCCCGGTGAAGGGAAGTATAGACTACCTCTATCTCCTCCGAAGCTTTGTCCAGGAACATGGCGTTATACACTTCTCCATACATATTTCCGAATTCGCTGTATAAGACTTCTATTGTTTTCATCTCTCTCCGTCCAATCTCTTCATGGTGCTGTTTGCAACATCAATACCCCATCTGTAGAAATCGATATCGCATATTAGATAAATATCGCTGTCGTCCAGACTTAAGTATTTATAAGCTTCTTTATAGTCTTCGCAGATTATCAGCTTGCTTTCATCTACGCCGGCCAGCAGTAGTCTAACCATATAGTCCATGGTATTGTCGCCGGTTATGATTATCTTTCTTACGGAATCGTCAGCCAATAGTTCAAAATCGTTATCGTAAAGCCAAGTCATTGTGGCGTGGGAGCTGGCACTGATTTCCGCATCCATTATGAGAACCAATTCCTTGGGATTCTTGTTCTTCATAATGCTTTCGAAAATAATGGAAGGAGCGGTACCGTTCTGGCCCTTGCCGCATTTCCTGTAGATGTCTATACCCTTATAGGAATCAAAGCCCTCCCTGGTTTCGGGAATGGAAACGGTTTTAAGGAGTTCGTCGATTTTTTTCGGGGAATAATCCATCTCCCTGAAGAGGGCTATGGTCATTATCTCGTTATAGAGATTGAATATATCGTCGGAAATGATGTGATAGGATTCGCCGTTTAGGATGAGCTTGTCGCCCTGAACATCCTCCCAGATGTATTTGGAGGGATAGTTGGTGAAACCGCAATTGGGGCAGGTGTATTTACCCACATGCCTATAGTGCCTGTATTCGTATTCGATAGGTGCATTGCACTCCGGGCAGGTAAGGAATTCGTTGGAGAAGCCTGCATGAGCACTTTCTTGAAAAATCCTATCGGTGCCAACAAAGATTCTCTTATTGTTCCGACCAAGTCTTGAAGATATGGGATCGTTGGAATGGAGCAGAAGAGTGGTATTCCTGTCCGTGTCAATGGCCTGATCCATTATTTCAAATATATAGTCAGGGTAGGCGTTTCTGCGAATGGAGTCTCGACAAATATTGGTGATGAGAAGATACTGTGGATCAAAGGCGGAAAGACTTCTTTCCAATACCAACTCATCCGCCTCCAAAACGCAGGCGTCCACCTTGGGTTTATTGAAAATCGTTACGCAGTCCAATAGTGTCTTGATATGTCCCGCCAGCATATTGGCACCCCAATAGGAATATTCGGTCTTGTGACCGCTGTTCATAAGTATATGGGCAACCATATGGGTGGTGGTGGACTTACCGTTGGTTCCGGTAACCATAACTGTGGTCTTGGGCTTGGCGATTTTGCTTAAGAAATCCGGGCAAATCTTATAGGCCAGAACTCCGATTCTGTCGTTCTTGTGCTTGGCGAAACGCTCAGAGAAAAAAACATATATTTTTGCGAAAAATAATACCAACCAAAATCTCATTTTATATCCTATATCCCTTTTTTTTCAGTGAATTTTCATACCATATACTACGATAATTCCGTTGTATTGACAAGAGAAAAGTTATTCTGTAGAATATGTGGAGATATGACAATATATTGGAATTTAGCCTGTTGCCATACAATAAGAATGGTATTTCGTCAATTGGATATGGGGATAGGTATTGTTTTTTTGAGAGTATAATAATGGATGAAAAACATCGCATTTTTCGCGAGGGAGATCTGAAAACAGTCGACCCGCTTCTTTACGAAATAATGAAAGGAGAAGGGGAGAGACAGAAGGAAAAACTCCTCCTCAATGCGGCTACCAGCATCACTCCTCGCAGCATCCTGGAAATCCAGGGATCCATATTGGACAATATAGATGCTGAAGGGTATATCCCTCGGTATATAGCGGATCAAAGCCTGGAGGAGCTGAAGGATATAGACAATTCCTTGGCTCTATACAAAGAATACAGAGATGACAGATTCAACAAATGTTGTGAATATGTCAATATAATTGAGGGGCTGGCCATAAAGAGACTGGCCAAGGCTTTTGAAAGCCGAAAGGCTCCTGCGGAAAAGATAAAAGTAAATGTACAGGTCCCCACCGGGGCTCTGGCAAATGAAATAGTCTACGAAGCTTTGCTTAATGGCGGGGATATTATCCTTTCCCTCGGAACTCAAGAGGGAGGCCATACTACTCACGGGGATAGGGAACATATTTCATACGACAGATACAAAGTAATCAACTATCATATTGATATGAATACCGGGGCCTTTGATTTTGATGAAATCGGAGAGCTTCTGGAAAAGCATAAGCCGAGGATAATGGTGGCCGGCGCCAGTTCCTATCCTTTGTCTATCGACTGGGAAAGACTTAGGGAAGAGGTGGACCGTCATTCTCCGGAGACTTTGCTCATGGCGGATATTGCCCATACTGCCGGATTGGTGGCAGGTGGCGCATTCAACAATCCTCTGGGAATAGCCGATATCACCACCATGGTTGGATACAAGACCTTCTGTGGACCAAGGGCTGCGGCTATTATGACCACCGGCGAAGAACTGGCAAAGATTATCGACGAAACCGTTTTCCCCAGGATTATGGGATCGCCTTTGCTGCTGGGAATCGGCGGACTGGCCGTTGCCGGAGGCATAGCAATGACGGAAGAGTATAAAGCCATGCAGAAGGCTATAGTGGAAAACGCCAGAACTCTTTGCAAAGAACTGGTGGAAAGAGGCCTTGATGTAGTATATGGGAAGACGGATTCTCATATAGTATTGCTTGACTGTGAAGGATATGGCACAGGCAGAGAGATGATGGACATCTTGGAAGACTGCAATATCCTTGTAAATAGTGTTACGGTTCCGTCCAAGGGGGAATATCACGACGGACTGAGACTGGGAACAACTGCGATTACCCAATTTGGAATAAGCCAAGAGGGCATCAAAGAAATTGCGGACATAATCGCTGAAGTGTTCCAAGGAAAAAGGGAAAAGAGAGAAGTTAATTACGCGGAATTGAAGGAGAGAGTAAGCCGTGTAATGGAGAGGGAGATGGAATGAGATTATTTGACTACATCGGAAACACCCCTTTGTACCAGGGGCATGATGAGAAAAACGACATTTATTTCAAGTTTGAGGGCATGAACAGCTTCGGCAGTTCCAAGGACAGAGCGGCTCTATACGTGCTTAACAAACTCTACAGAGAAGGAGTAATCAATAAGGAAACAACCATAATTGAGTCTTCTTCCGGGAATATGGGAATAGCCCTTGCGGCGGTTTGCAAGGATCTGGGCAATCACTTTATCTGCGTAATAGATCCTCATATCTCTGCCGTTAACGAGTTCATAATCACTTCTCTCGGAGCAGAAACCCTTAAGGTTACCGAGGCGGATGAGAATAACAGTTATCTTAAGACCAGACTTAAGAACGTCAACAGACTTTTGGAAAAGATTCCAAACTCCTATTGGTTCAACCAATACGGCAATAGCCTTGTTTGCGAGGCATATGAATCCGTAGCGGAAGAAATGATTAGAGATGTTCCCGACGTAGAATACGTATTTATCGCCGTAAGCAGTGCGGGAACAATAGGCGGCGTATCCGCAAAGCTGAAGGAACACAATCCCAATATCAAGGTAATCGCTGTAGATGTATTGGGTTCCAAGGTCTTTGATCCCAATGCAACCCAGAAGAGATATTTAAGCGGTATCGGATCCAGCATCAAAGCCGACAACCTGGAGCGTGCCGTAATAGATGAAGTTATGATGGTTGACGAGAAGGATGGAGTCAAGGCTTGCTATGACCTACTTAATGACGAGTCCATCTTCGGCGGCGGATCCAGTGGCTGCGTTTACCACGCCATGCGCAAGTATATCGCAGACAATAATCTGGAAGGAAAGAAGATTATCGGCCTTCTGAACGACAGGGGAGACAGATATTTCAAAACCATCTATTCCAGCGAATGGGTTAAAGAGAAGTTCAATATCGACGTATATAATCTGATTTATAGTTTTGTAAAATAGAGATTTGGATAGGAGAAAGGATTTATAAAATGCTGTATGTATCTAAGAATGAAGCTCAGCAGGTGCCCCTCGATTGGGACGTACTGCTAGACACAATAGAAAAGGCGACGGAAGTTATCGCCGCAGGTCAGAACAGTGAGCCGGAGCATCCCTTTGTTGATTTTCCGGATCCTGCCAACAGAATTATCGCTCTGCCTTCTTACGTAGGTGGGGATATCGATATTTCCGGTATCAAATGGATCGCCAGCTTCCCTGACAATATTAACCACGGACTTCCAAGAGCAAACAGCGTAACAATCCTTAATTCAACTGAGAACGGCGTTCCCTTTGCTATTTTCAATTCCACCCTTCTCAGCATCGTAAGAACAAGCTCCGTTACGGGAACCGTACTTCGTAAATTCTTCCGGTTCAGGAATGAAAAACTCAATGTGGGAATAATCGGTTTTGGCCCAATCGGACAGATGCATTACAGAATGCTGACAGAAGGATTCTCACAGTATATCAACCAGGTAAAGATTTTCGATATTCGTGAAATCGACTATCCATTTGACGGAAGCATTCCAACAAACTTTGTTGGAACCTGGCAGGAAGCATATGAAGACGCAGATGTATTCATCAATGCAACCGTAACAAAGGAAAGATATGTGGAAGGTCAGCCCAAGGAAGGCGCTTTGCTGGCAGACATTTCCCTGAGAGACTATAAGGTTAGCATTTTCGATCATGTTAAGGATGGCATAATCGTAGATGATTGGGACCAGGTTTGCAGAAAGAATACGGACATCGAGTGGTTCCACAAAGAAAAAGGCCTCCAGAGAGACCAGGTTTATACAATCGCCGATACCATTCATGATAAGGTTTTCGGAAAGGTGGATGCCAAGAATTTCTTCTTCAGCCCCTTCGGTACAGCAGCCTATGATATGGCAATCGGTAAATATTATTACGACAAGGTAAACGAACTGGGTCTGGGAACCAGATTGGAAGACTAACTTAAGAGTTTGAACTCTCGACGGTTGCTTTCAAGCAAGCCTTCGTTACGCATAACCTTAAGCTCACGCATCATGGCGGAGCGATCAACACTTAAATACTCGGCTAATTCAGCCAGAGAAATAGGGATGGTAAAAGTTCCATCCTTTTTCTTTTCCACGGGACCATTGCTTATATAACGCAGATAGGTAAGGAGCTTGGCCCTTATAGTTCCCTGATGAAGAATAGATAAATGTAGGGAAAGCTCCTGGGATTTCTGAGCCGCCAGAATAAAAAGATTACTGATTAGCTGGCTATGGTGCTTACAGAGATTCTCGCAGGGCTCGATTATGTGATTATAATCCACGAACATAACGCTGCAGTCAGATGTGGCGGTTACGATATATTCAAAATTCTCCAAGGGCAGGGCAAACAATTCTCCGAAAATGTCCCCCTTACCGTAGGTTTCCATAAGAAGCATATCTCCGTCTTCCGTGAGGATATAAAGCTTTGCTGATCCTGATTCCAGAACCGCAATGCTATCGGGAACTCCCGCTTGATAGGTAAGAATGGTTTCGCCGGCCTTAAATGATTTCTGACCGGGATTAAAACAGGGACCCATAAGCCTTAAGGAAGTATCGGATATATTATCAAGTATATTTCTTTTTTCCATAATAATACCTTCTTTATTAAGTCGCGGGCAATTTGCGGATTAATGTCCTACATAGCTCGCCTATATGGTAGCCCCAATAGGGAGCATGCCCAAATACTTGTGTAAATATACCTTGAAGATGGTTTTTCCACAAATTTCACATAGATTATACACTGGTTTGTTGCATTTGTCACATACTTTGCCCGCCAACTCAGATATAATATTAGAAAATTGAGAAAATTATTTTTGAATGGAGGTAATAAATATGCTGTTTAAGACAACAGAGGCTCATGAAGAAATTCGTGCCAAAGTTAGAGCATTTGCTGAGAAGGAAATTCAGCCCATCGCTTTCATGATGGATCAGAACAATGAATTCCCCACAGAGCAAATCAAGCAGCTTGGCAAGATGGGCCTGATGGGTATTCCATACCCAAAGGAATATGGCGGTGCAGGACTCGATGTTCTTAGCTATGCCATAGCAGTTGAAGAACTGGCAAGAGTTGACGGCGGCACAGGCGTTATCCTTTCCGCCCACGTTTCTCTCGGTTCCTATCCAATCGCTGCATTCGGTACAGAGGAACAGAAGAAGAAATACCTTGTGCCACTGGCCAAGGGCGAGAAGATCGGTGCCTTTGGTCTTACGGAAGAAAATGCCGGTTCCGACGCAGGTGGAACAGAGACAACCGCAGTTGATAAAGGTGACCACTATCTCCTTAACGGCGGAAAGATCTTCATCACAAACGCACCAAAGGCTGACACATATGTAGTCTTTGCTGTAACCACCCCCGACATCGGAACAAAGGGCATCAGCGCCTTCATCGTAGAGAAGGGTTGGAAGGGCTTCGAATTCGGCGATCACTATGACAAGCTGGGTATCCGTTCCTCCACAACAGCAGAACTCATCTTTAACGATGTAAAGGTTCCAAAGGAAAACCTTCTTGGCAAGGAAGGCGAAGGCTTCAAGA